>JAFQGO010000056.1:0-7396 GCA_017398225.1 Oscillospiraceae bacterium
GCATGTAGCTGATATAGGGTTCCAGAAGTTCCCATGCCGCAAGCGTATCTACTCCGCACTGGACAAAATTCGCCGGGTCGTATACTGCAGATATTTCCGGAATCGCCTTATGAATATCAACACAATGTTCAGGGATCTCACCATAGATATCCTTCTCGTTCTCGTGGCAAAGGGAAATCCCGCTTCCCTTCGCCACCTCTGCAAATCGCCCCATCCGGTCAATGACCTCTGCTCTATACTTCAAGGCATCCTCACGCTTTACGAAGAAGCTGAAAATTCTCATCTTATCGGCACCTGCTTCCTTTGCAAGTTCGAGAGTACGGCGGAACAGCTCAAGATGTGACTCAAAATCATCTTTAATGTCAATTTTTCCTATCGGTGAACCAATTGACCATACCTTGCTTCCTTCATCATCAAGCTTTTTGCGAAGCTCACGCATTTCAGCAACAGTGAGTTCTGTAACGCTTTTTCCATCAACGCCCCTGATTTCCAAAAGTTCTATTCCGTTTTCGTGTAGTGCCTTTATCTGCCCTGCTACAGAAGCGTCTGCCTCATCAGCAAATGCACAAAGCTTAAAAATACTCATCTTGTTTTTACCTTTCAATAAATTTCAATATTCTCTGAAGTAATACAGCGATCTCAGCGCGGGTTGTGTAGTCCTTCGGCGATACATTTCCGTTCTTACCGTTTACGAGACCTGCACCGATGAGGGCGGAGACAGCGTCGCGGGCGTATTCCGCAACGGTGGTGAAGTCTTGGTATTGTGATAACACCTCATCCGTCGCCTGCGGCGCCACCTTCCCCTCAAGGGGAAGGCTATTTAACGCGCGGTAGACGATCACCATCATATCCTGACGGGTTATTGTGTTTCGCGGGGCGTACTTGTTGTCACCAATACCGTTGACTATTCCGGTATTACGCGCTATTGCAAGCTCAGGTGCGAAATAGTCGGAAGCTGCAACGTCTGCAAAGTTCTCGGTGTTGTCGCTTGAAAGGTTAAATGCACGAACGAGAAGGAGAGCGAAGTCTGCACGGGTGATGTTGCTTGCCGGAGAGTAGGTGTTGTGCGTTGTTCCCTTTATAACACCGTTATCAGCAAGGGCGTTTATTGCATCTGCTGCCCATGCATGGTTAGAGATGTCTGTGAAACGGATAGTATCCGTTTCACCCGACGCGTCGGGTGAATTTCCGCCGTTTTCATCGGTCGTGCCCTGCAGATCATCACTCTCTCCGATCCCTACATCGTCATCCGTGGATAATTCTCCGTTATCCGGTGCGGTACCGCCGCCACCTCCACCACCGCCGCCGGACGCTCCTGAGCCATTGGTTGACGGAGTTTCGGCATTTTCGGTTGTATCTGACGGTTTTGCCATCGTTGAACCATAAACCGTAATATAGAAGTGAAGGGTGCTTTCTCGTCCGCTTGTATCAGCTGCATTTACTGCTATGTGATGCTCTCCTACCTGAGAATTGTCCGGTTTCCACGCAAGCTCACCGGTCAATGAATTCAAACTTGCACCGCGCGGGAGAAGTACAGAGCTGTAGGTAATACCTTCCTTGAGCGGACTTTCGGCAGTAATGTTTACCTTCACCGAGCTTCCGGCACTTGTCGTTATACCTTCATAGTCCCCCTTGAACTCGGGCTTATTGTCTTCAACGTATACAAGAGGAATGCGCGCCTTTTGCTTAGTTTCTATGTTGAACACGTAACCGTCGTCCGGCACCTTTGAATTGATATACTGACGGATAACCGTTGTATTTCCAAGTTCACACACAACATCGTCTCCGCGGAGATATGCGTTTTCGATTCTGTACGAACCATTGCGGTTTTCCTTGCCGTTGTCAATATATACATATTTGCCCGTAAGGTTTGAAAGTTCATTTGTGTCAATCGTTCTGCCAGGAGTAATCACAATTTCATTTTCAAACTCAAGCGTTTCGGTAAAGCTTTTTACTTTTCCCTCAATCGCTGCAAATGTTCCTGTTCCTACTGCAGTGTCACCTTCAGCAACTACCTCGAGAACATCGCCGTCGTTTAAATACTTATATGTATTTACACCGTTCTGCATAGTGTAAACGCCGACAAAGCCACGGAAATGAAGCTCGGTTCCGTCATCAAGAGTTATCTTATACGTGACAGAATTATCTGTAGAATAGAGAACATAATCAACTCTTCCGTTTGTGTGCTCAACGCGCACAGCACGTGCAGCCGCATCCTGTGCCGGCTTTCCCGACACAACAGTCATCGGCAGGCTATCAGACGCTTTGAGATATCTGTTATGACGGTAAGGCTCAAACACGGTTGTGAACGTGGTGTCAAGCCCCTCACCGCTGTGCTTTACAAACACATATTTGAACTCATCCATATTCTTACTGTTGGATTTATTCGGAGTATATCCGTTTACGATTGAAACTGAAGCCTTTGTTTTCGCATTTCTGTTTTCCTCATCAAGGAGCGTCATACGCAAACGCAGGCCTGATGAATCGCGGAGGGTTTTATTGAAATCTTTGATTATAAAGTCAATTTCAACCTTTTCCTTAGGCGAGCTATCACGATCAACGTTATCACACCATGTATATCCGCGCGGGTAAACAGTTTTATAGCTTGAAACAAGCGGTGAATTCGGATCCGGTCCGTACGGAATATCTATTCCTGCATATGTACCTTTATAATTACCGTTCTCATCCACCTGTGAGCCGGTTACGTAATTGCCGGCAGAATCTCTTATTGTGGTAAAATCAAGACCTGCGGTTTCGGCTATTTCGTCCGAAGTCGCATGGAACGAATATAGATGGTCATCCCCGCCAAGAACTCTGAAAAAGTCGACTGTATATGAAATCTCATCGCTTGCCTTGATTGTAACAACACTTCTTCTGTAGGTATCAACTATATCCGGGTAAGCCATACTCGAATCAACATCCACAAGCTTTACCATTCCCGAATCATCGAAATGATAGCTTTGACTACGGGCATCATTACCGGATTGCTCAACTTCATTGACCATAACTGTGTTGTGCGACAATGTACTGTTGTTCCACTGAAGCGTTTTGGGGTCCGAGCCGGTCTTCTCGGGGTATCCAAGTTCCGGCATAAAGTTATAACCATATGCAGTCATTCCGAGATTCAGGGAATCTTTATGTCCGTGACCGCCGTTTCTTCCGAAATACATCCACAGCTCATGACGGTTTTCATAGCTTCCGGAGGTTATTGCCTCGCTGTAATCCTGTCCGGAACGAAGAGCCGCAAAACCAAAACCGGTAAGCATATTTGACGAAAGCTTAAATGTCCCGTATTTATTGACAACCGATTGGATTTCATCTTCAAGACTTTCGGGATCTTTGGTATCGATTCCATATTTCAGCCCTTCCGAAGAGTTTCCGTTGAAGAAATAGACAAGCTGTGCATATATCGGTTCTTTATATTTTCTCCAACCCGCATTAGCCTGAAATCCGGTTGCCCAGTTAAGCTTTGCAAGCGGATAGTCCGAGTCACCTATCTGCGGAGTGTATCCGGTCAGCATCAACTGAATACTGTGTTCAAACATCTTCTTGAATTTTGCATTGCTGTATAAATCTGCAGCTTTATATCGGTCATAATCCTCTAAAACAGTTGCTACACTATACAGAAGTCCAAACCAGTTTGCCTGATATCGAGATGCTTCGTTTGAATAGCCATCATGATCTATGATATCAATAAGCGTCTCATCAATAGCGCCGCCCTTCGAATTGTTACACGCCTTCCAGCCCGGTTTCCACAACCAGTCAAGCCATGTTGAGGTGTCCGGCATTGTATCAAGAACAACCGCCGCTGTTGCACAGGTGTGCTGTGGCATTCCCCAGTTTCCGCCGATAGATGCATAAGGATCATCAAGCGCGTTTAAAACTCTGCGGACGATGTTGTCTTCAATGTTCGTTCTTATCTGGTCGCCGTTTTCCTTTGAATAGCGGAAGCTGACCGTTTTTTCTTTTTCCTTCAGATAATCGATAATATATGGGTCGTCATATACGTCAAAGACCTTATCATAGCTCTGTATGACCACATCTACGAGACTGCATTCCCAGATGTAGTTAAGCAGTCCACCCTGGCATCTGTCGCCCGATTTCCATGTCGGAAAATCATATTTATTCAAATCGAAATCCTTATAGTAATCTGCAAGGCGGTCTATAAGTATCGCAGCAGGACGACCGTACTTAACATCTCCGGTGTAGTAATACGCATCCGCAAGTGTTGAAATTGCATCAATCACAACACCTGTTTCTCCCTTGCCGCCTCCCTCATACCATAAAGCGTTATGCAGATACGCAGCAATATACGGGTGACGCTCCGGAACATTTACAGCCGTAGAGTCAAGCTTTACGCTCGAAATCATATACGGCGTGCCGTCAGGTTTCGTCGGAACATATCCGAAGCCGTCATCAACTGCCCAGCGAGCTGTGGTTTCTCCGTCGCGCAGGAACGGCTCTTCGGGATTTTTGAGGTTCTTCACTTCATCAAGGTCTTCATAAAGCTCGTTGTAAAGATACCCGTCTTTTACACCGTAACCGTAATAAGCAAACCATTCATCACTGTATTCTTTGCCCGGAGAAGTGATATCCGCATCAATCTTGCCCTTCTCAAGGAGCATTTTACGGTGCGCTTCAAGAGCGCGCATTCTGTCAAATTCGCCGTATTCATTAAGGCCCAACTTATAAAAGCTTTCAAAATCATTGGACGGGAATAAGCGCTTACAATCCGGACACTGAACCTTCCACGGACGGGTAAACGGATTGTATACAAATGGATAATTTCCGTATTCTCCCATAAGATCCGTCCGGCAGTATCTGCATATTACATTGTTGGGATCCGTATCTATACCTGCCGCATCGTAATTTCTGGGGATTCCCTCAGAGTGAATCATTTCATATAATGCATCGAGCTTATCTACAAATTCATCAGCCGCTTCTTTTGCTGAATCAACTGTATCTTTTGCCCATTTATACTTTGCCGCATTTTCTGCAATAATATCGCGTTTTTCAAACGTATATAAAGTGGGCTTGCTCTTTCCGATAACAACTGTAAACTCAGGAGTTACTGTGCTTACTCTTCCGTCAAGCTCAACGGTTACTTCAAAGCGAGCCGTTGCATATTCTTCATTCTCTGTTGTCTTCGGATTATCTACCGCTACAGGGATTACATTCAACTTTTCATCAACATCGGCATACTCCGGATCAATAGCGCGTGCCGTTATTTTTGCTTCTGAAAGGTCAAGCTCGCGGTTAAGCGTTGATGTTGCCGTAATTTTAAGCGGCGCCGTATCCGCTTTGTCTCCGGTATAACGAATATACTTACTACCGCCAACTGTTACATTTATTGATTTCAGCTTATCCGAAACCACCTCAACCGGAATTTCTGCTTCAACCGTTTTCTTGTTGAAAACAGTTGTCACCTTTATAATTGCGGTTCCTTCGCTAACCGGAGTAAGTACATTTCCCGAAACAGTTGCAATTTCCGGATTGAGTGATTTAAATGTCGATGTCTCCGATCCGGGCGTTAGCATTCTGCCGCTTTCAAGTGTATTTACCGAATACAGCTTTGCATTTTCTCCCATGCATACGTCCACCGGTTCTGTGCGAAGCCCCGTAGTCTTTATCGGATCATCAACAATTTCTATTTTTACGCCACCCTCATCGGCATAAACTGTCATATCACCCATCTTAACGCCGAGACGAAGAGTTGCAAAACCGCTTGCCGTACCGCGAATGGTAAAACTGTTCATACCGGTTTCTGCCATTGTGTAGGGTAATACGGTTTCCAGCTTTGCTTCACCGGACAGTTCCACCAGAACCTTGTTTTCAGAATCCTCGCCGCCGGAGGTGTTGAATCCAAAGTTATACGGGGTTCCGTCTGTGAGGAGGGCTCCGGCACCGCCGGTGTATATCTCTCCTACCGCAAGAAGCGACGGCAGCTTCGAGATGATAAGCTCTTTGAATTCGCCCTTTCCTTCAACCGGACGAAGGGTGAGGTACGACGGATTAATATTCGTTGTCTGCTCACCTGCAGAATTTGTCAGCCCTTCAGCTTTTGCAAACATTATCTCCACTCTGCCGTTCTCATCCGGAGTGAGATAAAGCGTATTCATCTCCGTATATTCGCCGAGCATTCCGCTGCCCGGATCGTGGAAGTCATAAAAACCTGCATACTGTCCGTCTGCAAAGATGAACATACTGCCGCCGTAGTAAGCCTTATATCCACAAAGCCCTACCTTGTACCAGCCTTCTTCTTTTACCTTTGCAGATACCACGAACTGCATAAGGCGCTTATTTGATGAGCCTGTCATATCCTGCCACCCTGAGGCACCGCGCATCTGGACACTTAAAAACTGCGCCGCAGTAGAGTTTGTTGAACTTGTCGTTGTCTTGTCCGGTACGAGCGACCAGTTATCAGCCATCACTATCCAGCTCTGAGGAGCTTTCAGACGATTGTAATTTCCGTCAAGAGTTTCGGAGGTGAACGTATAGATGAGTCTGTCGGATACTTCTATCCTTACCGTTCCTTTTACCTCATTATCCTCTGCATCAGCCGCCGTAACCGTGATATCAACCGTTCCGTGCGATATGGCAGTCACCTTTCCTGCATCATCAACTGTTGCAATTTCAGGATTTTGACTGACATATGTCAGCGTGTAATTGTCCATATCCGCATCCAAGCCGTCATTCATAATCCCGCTTACGAATATTTCCGTTGTTTCCTCCGGCAAAAGCCCATGACGTTCTGCCTTTGCCGTAACCTCGGAAAGATAAGGTTTTGCAAGAACCGTTATCTCTTTTTCACCGATAACCCCAACGTTTTCTCCGTCTTTTGTTGTGACAGATGCTGTGATTTTAGCACGACCTTTAGCTATGCCGGTTATGACTCCGTCATTTGTAACCGTGGCGATCTTATCGTCGGAACTTGTATATGTAACAGTATAAGGCAATATATACGGCTTTTTGTCGGCTCGTGTCAACGCAACGGAAGCAATTGCCGTTCTCGTCGCATATATCGGCGATTTGTTAAACGAAACCTCAACCTTTTCAAGCTTCGGTGTTTGAACAACCTCAACATCTATATTTTTTGTTACGCTTTTCCCTGCAACATTTACGGCAACTATAATAGTGGACGTTCCTTCTTTATCAGCTTTGAGCATTGCATTGAAAGTCTCATCTGTTATTTTCCCGTTGTCCTCCGTAATAGTTATCACATCACTGTCAGAAACAGCAGAAATAACCCCTGTGTCTTCGGAAGCATCTTCCTTGTACCCGCTGTAATTAAAACTGTTTCCGTCAAGCACTGCTGAAACCGAAAACTTCAGCGTATCGCCGCAGGGAATGGTTATACTTTCACCTATCGGCTCATTTTGTTCATCCTTAATTTCCA
>JAFQGO010000057.1:0-5395 GCA_017398225.1 Oscillospiraceae bacterium
TGTAGGATAGAAATAATCAAGCTCAGGTGTTTTTTCCGGCCAGCCAAGGGTTGAGAACGGCCAGAGAGCAGATGAGAACCATGTATCAAGAACATCCTCTTCCTGACGAAGATGCGTGCTTCCGCATTTTGCACACTTTGTGGGGTCCTCACGGGAAACATTTACAAATCCGCAATCCTCACAGTAAAATGCAGGGATTCTGTGTCCCCACCAGAGCTGACGGGAAATACACCAGTCGTGGACATTTTCCATCCAGTTCGTGTAAATCTTTGAGAAGCGGTCCGGAACAAACTTAACCGTGCCGTCATTTACAACGCGGAGCGCTTCCTCAGCAAGCGGTCCCATCTTTACGAACCACTGCTTTGATGTAAGCGGTTCGACAACGGTATTACAACGGTAGCACTGACCGACATTATGCTTATGATCACGAACCTCAAGAAGAAGCCCCTCTGCCTCGAGATCTGCAATAATCTGCTTACGCGCCTCGTATCTGTCGAGTCCGTTATACTTCCCGCCGTTTTCATTTATGCATCCGTGCTCATCGATAACGAGAATTTCTTCAAGATTATGACGCTTTCCGACCTCAAAGTCGTTGGGGTCGTGGCACGGTGTGATCTTAACGCATCCGGTACCGAATTCACGCTCAACATATTCATCCGCAACAACCGGAATTTCGCGGTTCATGAGCGGAAGAATGAGCGTTTTGCCGACAAGGTGGGTGTATCTTTCATCATCCGGATGAACAGCAACAGCAGTGTCGCCCATCATTGTTTCCGGGCGGGTTGTTGCGATAATGACGAATTCATCCGAATCCTTAACCGGATACTTGATATGCCAGAATTTTCCGTCCTGCTCGCTGTATTCAACCTCAGCATCGGAAAGCGCCGTAGTGCAGTGCGGGCACCAGTTTATGATTCTGTTTCCCTGATAGATAAGTCCCTTTTCATAAAGGCGGACAAAAACCTCGCGGACAGCTCTTGCGCAGATATCGTCCATCGTAAAGCGGGAGCGATCCCAGTCGCACGATGCACCCATTTTTTTCTGCTGTTCAACGATTCTGTTTCCGAATTTATTTTTCCAGTCCCAGACGCGCTCAAGAAACTTATCTCTTCCGAGGTCGTGGCGAGTGAGCCCCTCTTCCTTACGGAGAGTTTCTTCTACCTTTATCTGAGTAGCGATGCCTGCATGGTCCGTTCCCGGAAGCCAGAGAGCAGAGTACCCCTGCATACGCTTAGTTCGGATAAGCGCATCCTGCAAAGTGCAGTCAAGCGCGTGGCCGAGGTGAAGCTGGCCGGTAACGTTCGGCGAAGGCATAACAATGGAGAAGGCTTTTTTCTTCTCGTCTACCTCTGCGTGGAAGTATCCTTTTTCCTCCCATTCTTTATAAAGACGTGATTCCACGTCACGCGGATTGTAAATCTTGTCAAGTTGCTTTGCCATATGATGTTTTACCTCTCTTCAAAGCTTTATAAAACGGCTTGTTTTCTATCTTTTATCACTTATAATAGAATACAATATCCGCAGTCTAATGTCAAGCAAAATATACTGTAAAATTCAACAAAATTTGTTATTATTGTATTTGTATATTACGTCGAAATCAATGATATGTCGGATTTTTTTGAATTTTTCTGTTGAAAATTCGACAAAAAGAGAGTATAATATATGTATAAAACGCCTTGAGGAGGGATACCATTGTACAGTATCGGCGATAAGATTGTCCATCCCATGCACGGTGCCGGAACAATCGAAAGCATAACCACTCAAACAGTTAACGGCAACACCCTTGAATATTATATTCTCAAGCTTCCAACCAACAATATGACCATTATGGTTCCTGTCGCCACCTGCGAAAAAATCGGCATTCGCGGTGTTATCGGCCGTGAACGTGCAAATGAGCTCATCTCTCTTTTTTCCACAATTGACATTGATCTGGATACAAACTGGAACAAGCGTCACCGGGACAATGTTGCCCGCATAAAAAGCGGTGACCTCGACGAGGTTGTCCGCGTTATAAAATCTCTCACATACAGAGACTTCAAAAACGGTCTTTCAACCGGGGAACGCAAAATTCTCCATTCCGCAAAGCAGATTCTCCTCTCGGAGCTTGTTCTTGCACTTGAAAAAGACTATAACGAAATAGATACATACTTAGATTCAGTTATGACGGAATCTTTCAAATAAACCTTGTAATACGTATGCATTTTATGGTACAATAAAGCTGCTCCTGTGATGAGCAGCTTTATTTGATTATAAGTGAGGTTTTGCAGTTGTTTAATAAGAATAAAAGGAAAACATGCGTTGCCGTTATTCCTGCAGCAGGAACTTCAAGCAGAATGAAAGCTTTCGGAAACAAACTGTTTGCTGAGATTTGCGACGTTCCGGTTATCACCCGCACTCTGCTTGCTTTTGAAAAATCGCCGTGGATTGATGCGATTGTTATCCCCACTCAAAGTGATCTTATAAGCACGATTGAGAACATATGCAAAGAAAACGGAATAAGCAAGCTTCTTGCCGTTATCCCCGGTGGAGCTACGCGTACGGAATCGGTTCTCTGCGGAGTCGGATTTGCCGGAAATAAATTTGACCTTATCGCCGTTCATGACGCTGCAAGACCGTTCGTTTCGCAGAATATTATAGAACTCACCGTAAATGCTGCAACACTGTATAACGCGGCAGCTCCGGCAGTTGCCGTTAAGGACACAATCAAGAAAGCGGCGGGAAAAGTCGTTACTGAAACACTCCCGCGGGAAACCCTTTTTGCAATACAGACTCCGCAGATATTCGATGCAGACCTTCTCTCTGCGGCACTCCACAGGGCTGTTGACGAAAGCTTGGCGATAACCGACGACTGCTCGGCAGTTGAAGCGATAGGAATGCGTGTATTTTTAACCGACGGCGATTATTTCAACATAAAAATAACCACTCCGGAGGATCTGATTCTTGCTGAAGCGATTGCAAAACATATTTCCGAAAACGAGGTGACCGGCAAATGAGAATAGGACACGGATATGATGTACACAGACTGACAGAAGGACGCAGACTCATTCTCGGCGGTATTGATATTCCTTATGAAAAGGGGCTCCTCGGGCACAGCGATGCCGACGTTCTTCTGCACGCGATTTCCGATGCCCTGCTCGGCGCCGCAGCGCTCGGGGATATCGGAAAGCATTTCCCGCCGGATGATCCGGATTTTCTGGACGCAGACAGCCTTATGCTGCTCGGGCGCGTAAATGCTCTTCTGAAAGAGAACGGATATACCGTCGGCAATGTTGATGCAACAGTCATTGCCCAGCGCCCAAAGCTTCTTCCGTATATTGAAGAAATGCGAAAAAACATTGCCGCCGTGCTTGAGGTTACGCTTGACTGCATAAGCGTTAAAGCAACAACAGAAGAAAAGCTTGGCTTCACGGGAAGCGGAGACGGCATCGCTGCTCACGCCGTCGCACTTATAGAAAGAAAATGATAAAATTGCAAGTCCGTTTATTCACGCGGACTTGCAATTTGTTTTTTCCATGGAAATAAAATAAATATATCAAAACAAGGCGGTGGAGTGTGTATGTTTATTTTATCATCAGTTGCTTTTTTTCTTTCGGGATGTCTGTTTTTTATTTTAAGCCTTTCTTCCGGTTCTTTTCCAAAACCACTTTCAGCAAAAGAAGAATGTGAGTATCTTGAAAAATACGCAAACGGTGATATGGCAGCACGAGATATCCTGATAGAGCGAAATCTCAGGCTTGTGGCACACGTAATCAAGAAATACTACACCTCCCCCCAGGAACAGGAGGACCTGATAGCAATAGGCTCAGTCGGTCTTATAAAAGCTGTCAACACGTATAAGCCGAACAAAGGAACAAGGCTTGCTACATATGCGGCACGATGCATAGAAAATGAAATTCTTATGTACTTCCGTGCATCAAAAAAGACAGGAGCTGAGGTTTCTCTCTCCGATTCGCTTGAAACGGACGCCGACGGAAATTCTCTTGCTCTTTTAGATATTATAAGCGTAGAAGATGTACGCCTGGACAAAGTTGAAAACGCCGACATTGAGGCTGCATTGTACAAGATGCTGCAGACGCATCTGAACGAGCGTGAGAGGGAAATTATAATAATGCGCTACGGGCTGTATAATACAGAGCCGAAAACTCAACACGAGATTGCAGAAAAATGTAATATATCAAGGTCATATGTATAACACGCCGCTTACTGTAAGCAAATGCCTCTAAGAAATCGCTTCCAGCTCACGGAAGCGGAATTTTATGATAATTTCCTTGTCTTTCGTCAACTCAATGCGCTCAACGAGACTTACAAGAAGTTCTCGGTTTGCAAGCGCTGAGCCGACGAATTTTTTCACGAGTTTTTCTGCGCGTTCTTCCATTGAAGGAAGGTCTTCGGCATACATTTCAAGGTCTTTAATTTTCTCCTGCAATGCCGCCCGCTCGCTCTTCACCTGCTTATATATTCTCTCAAAATCCGAGTCTGCCAATATACCGTTCAGGCGGTCCATATATATTTTATCAAGATTTGCGGTCAGCAATGAAATTTTGCTTTTAAGCTCACAAATCTCGCTTTCAGTTTGCGCCGTTTCATCTGCAATTTTAATTACTTTCTGAGCGACAGGAAGCAGTTCCCTCGAGTTTATGAACGACTTGCAAACCTCATCTATTTTGGACAGCACAGCTTGCGTTATGACATTTTCTTTTATGCAATGCGAGGTACAAGCTCCCGATTTTGTAAACCGCTGATACGTCCTGCACATAAAGTACAGCGTGTCTTCCCCACGGGAATTCTTGCGGTTAATCACAGACAACGGATACCCGCATTCGTGGCAGAAAATCATACCTTTCAGTAAAAAATCATACGTTCTGCTTCTTGTATGATTTCTGCTTTTAATAAGCTCACGAACCTTTAAGAACACTTCCCTGTCCACAATGGGTTCATGCGTATCTTCAACTACAATCCAGTTTTCCTTCGTCTTTTTAATACATTTTTTCGACTTGTAGTTAATCTTCGCAACTCTTCCCTGCACCATATTGCCGATGTAAACTTCGTTCTGCAGCATAAACGAGACTCTTTCACTGCTCCACAAGCCGGAATACGGGCTTTTTTTCGCAATATTTATCCCTGCATATGTTGCAGGTGTCGGCACGCATTCATTGTTTAATCTCACCGCAATCTGGCGGCAGCTCATACCTTCCAGCGCAAGCCCGAAAATATATCGAACTATCGGAGCAGTTTCTTCATCTATAACTATTTTGTTTTTCTCTTCCGGATGCATTTTATATCCGTAAGCCGGTTTTCCGCCGATGAACTGTCCCTTGCGCTGTTTATCCTGTTTCACGCTTTTTATTTTCTTTGATATGTCTTTTGCATACATATCGTTCATAATCGCACGAAA
>JAFQGO010000058.1:0-3919 GCA_017398225.1 Oscillospiraceae bacterium
CGCTTGTGGGAGTTATAACGGCATCACTGCTTCGGAAAAGCGTTCCGGAGATGGCGGTGGTTATGACGCTTGTACTCATCGTCGGAATGGTGTTTGCGGCATCGGGAGTTCTCGGCTCTGTGGTGAAATTCATTCACGAGCTTGTCGGGGGTGCAGGGATTGATCGTGAGCTTCTTTCCCCCGTGCTTCGGTGCGTAGGGATAAGCATTGTTTCGCGCATAGGGTGCGATGTGTGCAGAGATGCGGGGGTAAGCTCTGCGGCTTCGTATATTGAGCTTGTGGCAGGCGCGGCATCGGTGATGTGCGCGGCACCCTTGATGCTTGCAGTGCTCCGGCAAATAGGTATGTAGTGTCCGAATGAATTCGGACAGGTAAGAGATAAGAGTTAAGAGGTAATAGTTGAGGTGCAAAATGCGTTGCATTTTGGATTTATAAATATGTTGTGCGCGTATGGAGGCATAGATACATATGAAAAAAGTTCTGTGTTTTGCGGCGGTACTGATTTTATTTTCACTTCCGTGCAGTGCGGCGGAAAATGATTTTTATGAACGCGGGCTTTCTGCCCTCGGGACGGATGAGCTTCTTCGTGCCGTTCCGGATGATGCATCAGACGTTGAGCTTTCTGTGGATTTGTCCTTCAAGGACGGCCTTGCCGTAATATGGGATAAGCTCTGCAGGAATTTAAAAACCGTGCTGATGAGCGGTATGAGATGCGTTGTATCGGTTGTTGCGATATCAATGCTTGGCGGTGCGGTGAGCGCTATGGGAAATGCAAAGGACTCACCGGCGGTAAACCTTGCGCTGTCTCTCGCTTCTGCCCTCGCCGTAACTGCGGCGGCAGCCGGAAGCATAAAAAGCGTTATAGGGATGGGACGTGACCTGATTTACCAGCTTGACTCTTTTTCAAAGGCACTTCTTCCGACCATGGCGGCGGCAGAGGCGGCAAGCGGAGTTCCGGGTGCGGCAATTGCAAAGGCGGCGGCTTCAGCGTTCTTCGGGGATGTGCTTGTATCTGTTATCAGTGGTGTACTTCTTCCGCTTGTTTATATCAATATTTTCGCCGCAACGGCAAATGCCGCAGTGAGAAACGATTCATTGCGCAAGATAGGGGATATGGCGGCAAAGATAGTTTCTGTTTCGCTTAAATTTCTTCTTGGCGCGTTTATATCATACATAACCATTGCAGGGATTGTTTCGGGTAGCGTGGATAAAGCGGGACTGCGCGTGATGCAGCTTGCGGTCGGCGGTGTGCCGATTGTCGGCGGAATAATGGCGGACGCGGCGGAGACGGTGCTGTCCGGTGCTGCGTTGATAAAAAACACCGTCGGTGTGTTCGGGATGCTGGTCGTGCTGACAGCGTGCGTTGTTCCGTTCTGTTCTCTTGCGGGGAACTATATTCTGTTCAAGGTATGCGCGGTGTGTGCATCGCCGATGATAGGCGGAAGTATCTCGGAGCTTTGCGACAGGCTCGGTCAAAGCTTCGGGCTTGTGCTTGCCATGGCATCATCCTGCGTGACGGTTATTTTCATAACTATTGTTGCGGCAATGAGCAGTGCGGGGGTGGGATAGATGCAGTTTGTTCAGAACTGGATAACTTCAATCGCGGCGGTGACGCTCATCGTTTCCGTTATAGGTGCGCTATGTCCGAAAAATGCAGCGGGCAGAGCCGTCACGCTTGCGTCATGTCTTCTGATGACGGCGACTCTTCTGTCACCCATAAGCCGTGTTGACGTTTCCGCTCTGTCCGATGAAATGGAAAAATATTCGCACGAGGCGGAGGCGAGATATGAAAAGCTTCTTAATGAGCAGGAGAATATTAAGGAAAAGCTCATAGAAGAAAACACGCGCGCATATATATTGCAGAGAGCAGAAAGCTCGGGGATAGAGTGTGATATTACCGTACAGTGCAAAGACGGAGCACCGCATACCGTGTATATAACGGCAGAAAACGAGACAGAGCTTGTTGCCGCATCGGAGCTTGTAGAGAAGGAGCTCGGCATCGCGCGTGAGCATCAGAGGCTTAAAAAGGAGAAAGAAAAATGACGGAAGCAAAACAGGGTATTGTGAAACTAACGGACTTTGCGGGAAAGTACAAATACATATTGCTTGTCATCGCGGCGGGATTTTTGCTTTTAACATTTCCCGGCGGAGAAAAGAGCGGAAAAGAAGAAAAAAGGTCAGAAAGCTTTAATCTGCAGACATTTGAAAAGCAGGTGGAGAAGACGCTTTCTGAGTGTGAGGGGGTGGGAAGATGCAAGGTGATGCTTTCGGTAAGCTCCGGACCTGAAAGCGTTTTTGCAAAAGAAGCGCGCGAAAGCCGGCGCGAGGATGAAGGTGCGCGGGAAAGCGATATTGACACAAAGCCGAGCGTATTGAGCGGCGGCGCGGGCGGTGAAAGCCCGGTTTTGATAAAAGAGCTGTATCCGGAGTTTCGCGGCGCCGTGGTTATATGTGACGGTGCCGCGAGCGCAGCGCTTCGCGGTAAAGTGATTGAAGCGGTGTCTGCGCTTACGGGACTTCGCAGTGATAGAATAAGCGTTATAAAAATGAAAGAGTGAAGGAGTTTAAGTATGAAGAAGAAAAATCTTGTGGCAACGGTGATTATTTTATTCGTGTGTGTGGCGGTCTATCTCAATATGAACACGGTGAATCCCGAGGTTGATTCCGAAAGGATAGAAGGTAATCTCGGACAGAGCAGTACGGTTTCAGGGACGGAAGAAACGGCGCAGGAAGGCGAAGAAAATGTCAAAAAGGACGCAAACGGTGACGTTACAGAGTATTTCAGCCGTGCACGTGAGGAAAAGCAAAAGGCGCGCGATACCGCGCTTACAACCCTGAAGGAAGCGCTTTCAGAAGAAAATCTTTCAGAGGCATCGCGTGACAGCGCGGCAGAAAGCATTGAGACAATTTCAACGGGCGCAGTCAGTGAAACGCGGATAGAAACGCTTGTAAAAGCAAAGGGATATACCGACTGTGTTGCACTTATAAACGACACGGGAGTAAACGTTATTGTCACGGCACCTGAGGAAGGTCTTTCGGCAAGTGATACTACAAAAATTAAGGATATCGCGGTAAGCGAAACGGATTTTTTGCCGGGACAGATAAAAATTATTGAAATTAAGTAAGAAATGAGGTATACTATAGATATAACACATAATAAGGAGTGTATATCGGTATGGCTGAAATTAAAGAATATGTAGCAAAAACAGACGAAAACGGAAGCGTTACGATATCTGAAGAGGTTATAGCATCCATTGCATCCATTGCGGCATTGGAGATTGACGGCGTCGCAGCCCTCGGGACATCGACGGTTGCGGATTTTCTCGGAAAAAAGGCAAGCTCAAAGGGCGTTAAAATTACGATAGGTGAGGACAGCGCAGAAATCGCCCTCACGATAACCGTTAAAAAGGGCTTTGTTATCCCCACAGTGGCAAAATCCGTTCAGGCAAACGTTATCAGTGCAGTTGAGTCTATGACCGGTCTTTCCGTAAGTGCAGTAAACGTCAAGGTCGGAAACGTCGCCTTTGAAAAGGAAACAAAAAAGAAAAAGGCTGCAGAGGAAGCGGCAGCAGAATAAAATAGTTTACGTGCGGGTGCTTCGGCACCCGCACGTATTAAAAAATAATTTACAAATTTCTGCTTGAAAAATTTTCCGGAATGATTTATAATTGGTATTACAAAAAGGGAGTAATCGGCGCTGTTGCGCAGTAAAGTCAACAACCGTGCGTTTTTCGCTCTGGCTTTATTTTAAATGATGAGACTTATTTGCATTTTTTTTGCAAATAAGTCTTTTTTTATATATAAAAAGCATATAATAAACACAACAGAAAGGAATGACTACAGGTATGAAAGAGTATCTAAGTGATGCAAGCGAGGTTTTGCGTTCGCTGTCTGCGTCGGAAAACGGACTCGGCTCAGC
>JAFQGO010000059.1:0-3245 GCA_017398225.1 Oscillospiraceae bacterium
CTTGAATCTTTTGAGAGCGCTCTCCAAAGACTCATTTTCCTTTAAACGGATTTCTGACATTGTTATCCCTCCCTCCGCGATCAGAACCAAAAATAAATATTAACATTACTATTATAATAGAAAACTTGCGTTATGTCAACAATAATAATTTTAAATTATTCGTGAATTTAAAATTTTATTTTATAATGAGGTTGACAAGTCTGTTTTTAACGACAATACTCTTCACAAGATTACCGTTTGCGAGCGCTTCCGCCACCTTCGGCTCTGCAGATGCAAGCTTTATAACCTCATCATCGGAAAGGTCTGCCGGAACGGTTATGCGGCTCTTTATCTTTCCGCAAACCTGAACGGCAATCTCGACCTCCGATGCGCGGGTCTTGCTCTCGTCGAACTCCGGCCATGTTTCCTTTGCAAGCATTGTCTTTTCGCCGTAGCTTTCCCAAAGCTCTTCTGCCATATGCGGAGCAAACGGAGAGAGAAGCTTTAAGAGAATCTTCATTTCGCCGCGTGTTGTGCCGTTTGCACTGAAGTCATTTATCAGCGCCATCATAGCGGCAATAGCGGTGTTGAACTTCATATTCTCGATATCGTCGCCGACCTTCTTTATTGCCTTATGAATTGCCGCCTCATTCTTTGCAGTTATTTCATCGGATGCATCGGCGTTCTCGGCAAGGTTCCATATACGGTCAAGGAAGCGCTTGCAGCCCTTGACTGCCTGGCTGTCCCACGATGCAACCTTTTCAAAGTCGCCGATATACATAATGTAAAGGCGCATTGTGTCTGCACCGAACTGATTGATTATGTCGTTCGGGTTGATGACGTTTCCGCGTGACTTTGACATCTTCTCGCCGTTTTCACCGAGAATCATGCCGTGGCTTGTACGCTTTGCATACGGCTCCTTCGTCGGAACAACGCCGATATCGTAGAGGAACTTATGCCAGAAGCGTGAATAGAGCAGGTGAAGCGTTGTATGCTCCATACCGCCGTTGTACCAGTCAACCGGTGCCCAGTATTCAAGAGCTTCCTTTGAAGCAAGCGCGGTATCGCAATGCGGATCCATATAGCGGAGGAAATACCAGCTGGAGCCTGCCCACTGTGGCATGGTATCAGTCTCGCGCTTTGCCGGTGCGCCGCAATGCGGGCAGGTCGTGTTTACCCAATCGGTGATATTTGCAATCGGGCTTTCGCCGTTATCCGTCGGCTCGTAGGACTCAACCTCGGGAAGGCGGAGCGGAAGCTCGCTTTCCGGAACGGGAACCCAGCCGCACTTTTCACAGTATACAAGCGGAATCGGCTCGCCCCAGTATCTCTGACGTGAGAAAACCCAGTCGCGGAGCTTATAGTTTGTTTTCGGTGTACCGAGTCCCTCTTTTTCGAGGTGTTCGATAATCTTCTTCTTTGCCTCTTCTACTTCAAGACCGTCGAGGAAACCGGAGTTTACCATCTTGCCTGTTTCAACATCGGTAAATGCCTCATTCTGAACATCTCCGCCGGCAACAACCTCGATAATCGGGAGATCAAACTTCTTTGCAAAATCCCAGTCACGTGTGTCGTGTGCCGGAACTGCCATAATTGCGCCCGTACCGTAGGACATAAGAACGTAGTCTGAAATGAAAATCGGGATTTCCTTACCGTTCACGGGGTTAATTGCCATAACGCCGTCAAGACGTGCGCCTGTTTTGTCCTTCGCAAGCTCTGTACGCTCAAAGTCAGACTTCTTTGCAGAGGTCTCAACATATGCGGAAACCTCATCATAGTTCTTTATAATATCCTTCCACTTTTCGACATACGGATGCTCGGGAGAAATAACCATATATGTAGCACCGAAAAGTGTGTCCGGACGTGTGGTGTATACGGTGAGCGTGTCGTTTGCGGTTGTTTCAAACTTAACCTCTGCACCGGTAGACTTACCAATCCAGTTTTTCTGCTGGATTTTTACGCGCTCGATAAAATCAACGTCGTCAAGGTCGTTAATAAGGCGCTCTGCATACTCGGTAATCTTGAGCATCCACTGGCTCTTTTCCTTGCGGACAACCTCGCTTCCGCAGCGCTCACAAACACCGTTTACAACCTCTTCGTTTGCAAGCACGCACTTACAGGAGGTGCACCAGTTTACGGGCATCTGTGTCTTGTATGCAAGTCCCTTTTCAAAAAGCTTTAAGAAAATCCACTGCGTCCACTTAAAATAATCCGGATCGGTGGTGTTTATCTCTCTGTCCCAGTCGATTGAATAGCCGAGAGAGGTAAGCTGGGATTTGAAGAATGCAACGTTCTTCTTCGTTACCTCCGCAGGATGGATTTTATGCTGTATAGCATAGTTTTCCGTAGGAAGGCCGAATGCGTCCCATCCCATCGGGAAAAGAACGTTATAGCCGTCCATACGGCGCTTTCTTGAAATAACATCAAGAGCAGTGTACGGACGAGCATGACCTACGTGCAGACCGTTACCGGACGGATACGGAAACTCGACAAGCGCATAAAACTTTTTCTTATCGCCGCCGTTTTCAGCGTGGAATGCCTTGGTCTCCTCCCAGCGCTTCTGCCACTTTTTTTCAATTGCACTAAAATCGTACTTCATTTGTAAAACCCCTTTACTCTTTTATCATATCGTCAACGGATAAGGCGGTTGCATCTGCCCATACCTTGTCAAGCTGATAAAATTTTCTTCCTTCATCTGTGAAAATATGGATTATTATGCTGCCGTAATCCATAAGAACCCACGAACCGCCGTGACCTTCAATGTGGTGCGGTGCAATTTCCGCCTCGTCAAACTTCTGCTCAACGGCTTCTTTGAGTGTGCGCACATGGGTGTTGGAGTTACCCGTGCAGATTATAAAATACTCGGACAGAGTTGAGATTTCTTCAATCTTCAAAACGTTTATGTCCAGCGCAAGCTTTGCGTCAAGAGCACGAACCGCGCATTTTATCTGTTCGTTTATATTCATTATTTCTTCCCTCCCTTTTATCTTTTAAACAGATTGAGCTCTTCAATCGGTGTTGTATACGGATTATAATATTCGTTGATAAGCGCAAGCGCTTCATCTTCCTTAGTGAAATAATACGAAAGTCCGTCGTAGTAGTTTGCATATCCCGGAAGCGTGTGCATTTCCACATCCTCTTCAAGATTCATTGTAAGCATCTGCTTGCCGAGCCAGATTCCGTTGCCGAGTGTTAAGTCGGTTTCAAGGTTCTCCGTTATTATTCCGGCAAGCTCAGGAATTTTTGCGAACGTTGCGGGGGTAAGC
>JAFQGO010000060.1:0-4655 GCA_017398225.1 Oscillospiraceae bacterium
CTCGACGATGCCCTGCGTGTCAAGGATACGGGCATCTTCAACCATCACTTCACAAATGAGGAAAAGGAAACACTCAAACGCCTCGTATCCTCCGACAAGCCAAACTGGGATCTCCTTTTTGAAATGTATCAAGTACGGAAAATCAATCCCATGTCCTATCTCAAAAGCGAAAGCTTTCTTGAAACACTTACGGAAACCTGCCACAAGGAGTTCCCGTTCACGGCGTTTTCGGATACATTCCATTCTGTACGCTCCCGTCTTCTGCCGGTGCTTTATTTAATGGGTTCAAAAATTCCGCAGGCGGACTGCTACCATGCGATCTGCACGGGATACGGCGGACTGCTTGCTTCAATGGCGGCTTATATAACAAAAAAGCCGATGCTCCTAACCGAGCACGGCATCTACACAAGAGAACGTGAAGAAGAAATAATTCGTGCAAAATGGGTGGCGAGAGCCTTCAAGCCGCACTGGATAGATTTCTTCTATATGCTCTCCGATCTAACATATGAGCGTGCATTCCGTGTCACATCGCTATTTACGAGGGCAATGTACACACAAATTGATATGGGCTGCGAGGCTTCTAAATGCAGGGTTATAGAAAATGGCATCAGCTACGAGAAGCTCTGCAACATCCCGCTCAAGGAGGATGACGGAATGGTTGACATCGGTGCTGTCGTCCGCCTCGCACCTATCAAGGATATTAAAACAATGATATACGCATTCTTCGAGCTTTGTGCACGCCGTGACAATGTACGCCTTCACATCATGGGCGGCGTTGACGACCAGGAATACGCCGACGAATGCTATGCGCTCGTAAAACAGCTTGGTCTTGAGAATAAAATTATTTTCACGGGCCGCGTTAACATCATCGAGTATTTTGAAAAGCTCGACTTCACTCTGCTTACAAGCATTTCTGAAGGACAGCCTCTGTCGGTGCTCGAATCATTTGCCGCAAGACGTCCTGCAGTAACGACGGATGTTGGATGCTGCAGCGAGCTTCTCAACGGGAAGCCGGGTGATACCCTCGGGAAGGCAGGATATTTCGCTCCGCCTATGCAGCGTTCAAAGCTTGCTGACGCCATGGAGCCGCTTTGTGAATCAAGAGAGCTTCGCCTGAAAATGGGCGAGATCGGTCAGAGGCGAGTATACGAGAATTTCAGATATATTATTATGCTCACGAAATACCGTGATCTTTATAAAGAGGTGGAAAAGGAATGGCCGGAATTGGCTTCGAATTAAAAAAACTGTTTGCCAAGAAGGGCGTACTTAATTCCGCCAAGGCGTACGGCTATGCGGCGGTAATATGTACCGGTCCCATGCTTCTCGGTGTTTTACTGCTTCTTGGTATAATGGCACTCTGTACCTTTTTCGGGGTTGGACTTCACACACGAGAGCTGCTTATATGTATGATAACATACACTCTGCTTGCATCAGTCACTGTATCTTCCTTCTTCTCAATGGTGGTAACAAGATATGTGGCAGATATGCTCTTTGAAGAAAAGAACCAAGCAGTTTTGCCGGTATTTTGGGGCTCTACCGTTATTATGCTGATGGTCGGCAGTGTGTTATACGGTATTTTTCTTGTTTTTTCAGGTGCAACCTTTTTACAGGGTATACTTTGCTTCACACTTTTCGGAGAACTTATCATCGTTTGGAATGCTATGAGCTTTCTGTCTGCAATTAAGGATTATAAGGGGATATTCCTTTCGTTTCTTACTTCCGTTGCTGTAAGCATACTCCTCGGTGCACTCCTTTTGTGGTTAGGCCGCCCCGTTATCGAATCGCTTCTGTTTTCGGTAAGTGTCGGATACGGCGTTATGCTTATATGGGACGTTATCCTGCTTCACCAATATTTTCCGCACACAGCACTCGGCGCATTCACATTCCTCAAATGGATAGATGCTTTTCTGCCGCTTGCACTTTCCGGATTTTTTATGAATATCGGAATGTTTTCTCATCTTGTGATAATGTGGTTTTCAGATATTGGCGTGCAGGTGCACGGCTTATTTTACGGTGCACCGTGGCATGATGTTCCCGCTTTGCTTGCGTTTATGACCGCACTTATGACTACTGTCAATTTCGTAGTGTCGGTTGAAGTGAATTTTTACCCCAAATACCGCAATCATTACAGCCTTTATAATGATAAGGGCACTATCGACAACATAAAGCAAGCCGAAAAGGAAATGATCGGGACGCTCAAAACCGAGCTGTTCTACACTTCCCTGAAACAGCTTTTGTTCACCGCCGCCGTTATTGCACTTGGCGGATATCTTCTCGATCTGCTTCCGCTTGGATTCAACGAGGTCATGCGCGGATATTTCCGTACTCTCTGCGTCGGATACGGCATTTATGCTATCGGAAATATGCTTATGCTGATCTTGCTCTATTTCACTGATTACAAAGGTGCACTCATTACTACAGCGATCTTTGCTGTGACAACAGTTATCTTTTCACTGTTATCGCTGTTATTTTCCAATATCTATTACGGCTTCGGATTTTTGATTGCCGCTATGATATTTGCCTTCGTATGTGCAGTGAGGCTAAATTATTTTACAAAACGTCTTCCCTACTATATTCTGTCGGTTCAGCCGCTTGTGTCGGAGGACCGCTCCGGTATGTTTACAAGACTCGGAGTATTTTTGGAGGATAAATTGGAGGAAACAAAAAAATGAGAAAAAAGATTTTATCCGCCGCATGTCTGATTTTGACTTTTTCAGCGTTTCTGCCCGGATGCGACAATACATTTGATTCGGCTGTGAACTCAAATCTCGGCACAACTATTGATAAATCAGAAATACAGACCGAGGAAAATATTCATATACGCGATAAAAATCTCTTGTATGAACAGCAGAACAACACCGAGATTGTAACGATGTATCTCACCGTTTCCATGGGAAATTCCGCCGAGAATACCGATCACACATGGGAGGAAATAAACACCTATTCGGCTTACGATTACGAGGAAATGGGTGTGGAGCGGTATAAAATAGCCGGACTTATTCAGGTTGGTGACGAGAACGGTCTAATCCCGGGAGAGCTTGGATACGGTCAGGTTGCGCCAAACTGTACTGTGCAGATACGCGGTCAGTCATCCAGCCGAAACGTGCAGAAAAACTATAAAATCAGTATCAAGGACAATAAGGGTGACTGGCGTGGTCAGCAGACCATAGCTCTCAACAAGCATCAGGGCGACGGACTTCGTTTTCGCAACAAGTTAGGGTTTGACCTGCTCTCGGAAATTGATGAGCTGATGAGTCTTCGCACGACCTTTGTGCGCCTTTACGTTAAGGATACAACAGCAGGAGCTGATGCAAAATTTGAGGATTACGGAATATACACGCAGGTCGAACAGCTCAACAAAACCGCGCTTGAGCGTCACGGACTTGACAAGCGAGGTCATCTTTACAAAATTAACTTCTGCGAATTTTACCGTTACGAAGACACGATAGTTCTAAAAGACGATCCAAGATATGATACTGCAAAATTCGAAGAAATACTCGAAATAAAGGGCGACGACGATCACGCAAAGCTTATACGGTTGCTTGAGCGAATAAATGACTATTCAATCCCGATAGAAACAATACTCGAAGAGGATTTCGACATTGAAAACGTCGCATATTGGATGGCGTTTCAGCTGCTTATCGGAAACGTTGATACACAGAGCCGAAACTTCTATATATACAGTGCACAAAACGATAGCCGCTGGTACATACTCTCATGGGACCTTGACGGTGCATTTAAACGTAAGGAATGGGAACTCCTCGAGAGAAACGACTACGGTGAATGGGAGTCGGGTGTTAGTAACTATTGGGGCAATGTATTTTTCAGGAGATGTCTGAAGTCCGATGCTTACCGTGAGGCACTTACCGAAGCGGTGGAGGATATTTATGCACAGTTGTGCGACGGACGCGTGGAGAAATATGTCGCTACTTATGCCGAGCTCCTAAAGCCGCTGGTTTACACCGGACGTGATGCTCTCTATATGCCGGTCACTTCGGAGCAATACGATATGATTGCTGCCACTCTTGTTGATGAAATAAAAACGAACCACCAAAAATTTAAGGATTCCTTTGATAAGCCTATGCCTTTCTTCATCGGCGTTCCTCAGAATAACGGGGCAAAGATAAGCCTCGTTTGGGAAGCATCGTTCACATTCGATGCAGAAAATATCTCTTACACGTTTGAGCTTGCAAAGGACTACACTTTCACAAATCCTATAGTGAAGCTTGAAAATCTCAAAATTCCGGCAGCAGAATTTGACCGTCTGCCAGAGGGACAGTACTTTATCCGGGTGAAAGCCCACGATGCGAGAGGTCAGACACAGACTGCGTTTGACTCATACATGACCGAAAACGGTAAGGTTTACGGAACAAAATGCTTCTATGTGGATGCAAGCGGTCAGATCGTGGAGGATGTTTATGTCGAAGACTGAACGCTACCGTCACGAGTGGAAGTATCTTATTGATACCGCACAGAAAGAGCTTATCTGCCAACGGTTGTCACCATTTTTAGAGCTTGACAAGCATGCGAAATCGGGCGGATACATGATACGCAGCCTGTACTTCGACGATTATTTCAACACAGCATACGAAGAAAAGGATGCTGGTGTACTGCTCAGAAAGAAGTACCGTATCCGCATCTACAACTGCTCGGAC
>JAFQGO010000061.1:0-5680 GCA_017398225.1 Oscillospiraceae bacterium
CGATAGGGTCGGGGATGTGAATCTGGTCAAGGTCGTTGCAACGCGGTTTTACACCGTTGCGGCGTGCAACGCGCGCGGGAACACCGACTGCCGTGGAATCGGGTGGAACAGTATCGAGGACAACGGCGTTTGCGGCGATTTTGGAGTTATCACCGACGGTGAACGGGCCGAGGACCTTTGCACCGGCACCGACCATAACATTGTTTCCAAGCGTCGGGTGGCGTTTCCCGATATCCTTACCCGTACCGCCGAGCGTTGCGCCCTGATAGATTGTACAGTTGGAACCGATTTCAGTTGTTTCGCCGATAACCACTCCGGTGCCGTGGTCAATAAAGAAGCCGGGGCCGATTTTCGCGGCAGGATGGATTTCAACACCGGTGAAGAATTTGTTAAGCTGTGATGTAAGGCGCGCTAAAAAGAAAAGCTTGTGTCTGTAGTAAAAATGCGCAACGCGGTGATGGCATATTGCGTGAAAGCCGGAATAAAGGAGAAAAACCTCAAGGTTATTCCGTGCTGCCGGGTCGCGCTCACGCGCGGCGCGAAGATCTGCTCTTAAATTGTCAAACATATAAATTTCTTCCTCTCACTTTATAACGCCGCCACCGAGGACACGCTCTCCGTCATACAGGACAAGCGACTGCCCGGGGCAGACTCCGCGCTGTGGTGTTTCGAAAACTGCACGGATTTGCCCGTCGGATACTTCGACCTCACACGGGGCAGCTTTTGCGTTATAGCGTATTTTTGCAGTGCAAGAAAACTTTTTTGGAAGGGGAGTGTCGCTTACGAAGGTAACATCGTCTGCCGTTACCTCGCGTTTACTCTGTGAGCCTTCAAGACTGAGGATCACCTCGTTTTTCTCAGCATCAAGGCGGGAAACGAAGATGCGCTCGGAATATGAAATGCCGAGACCGCGGCGTTGTCCGACGGTGTAGCGTATAAGCCCCTTATGTTCGCCGAGATTTTCGCCCTTAGGTCCGCGGAAAATTCCATAGGGCTGTTTTCCGTATCTCTCTTCAATATATGCGGCATAATCGCCGTCCGGTATAAAGCAGATGTCCTGACTGTCGCTTTTTTCTGCCACCGAAAGCCCTATTTCTCCGGCAATTCTGCGCACTTCGGGCTTTGACAGCTCACCGAGTGGGAAAAGGCTTTTTTTAAGCTGATGCTGGCGCAGACGGTAAAGCGCGTAGGTCTGATCCTTTTCAGCAAACAATGCGCGGGCGGGAAAAAGCTCGCCGTTATCGACAACAAGACGTGAATAGTGTCCCGTGGCGATGAAATCCATACCCATTTCGTCGGCAAGGCGCAGCATAAGCCCGAACTTTATGTGATAATTGCACAGGACACAAGGATTCGGTGTTCGTGCAGAGAGATATTCCGTTGTGAAATTTTTTATGACGTGCTCGGAAAATTCCTTTTCTGCGTTATATGAAACGTGCGGGATACCGATGCGGTGACAGACATCGCGGGCATCTGCATCGTCGTTGCCGTGCAGAAGAAGCGTTATCCCGGTAACGTCATAATCCTTTGTGAGAAGGTATGCCGCGACGCTTGAATCCACGCCACCGCTCATCCCTATTAAAACCTTTTTTCTCATAAGATAAATCCTTAAAGCTTTATGTTTATGCGGTGAGGCGCTTTTGTGAGAACTTCGGCGCCATCTGCGGTAACAAGAACGGTGTCCTCTATTCTCACTCCGCCGAGATTTTCGATATAGAGCCCCGGTTCTATCGTGATTACCATATTTTTCTGAAGAATTGTGTCTGAGCGACGGGAGACCGTGGGCGCTTCGTGAATGGCAAGTCCAACGCCGTGACCGAGAGAGTGCATAACGTGTTTTTCCATACCGTGTTCGGCAAACAGAGAACGCTGGTATTCATCAAGCTCGGATGCACGCATTCCGGGTGTAACCCGTTGAATGCATTTTTGCTGAACGTCAAACACAAGCTCCCAAAGCTCTTGTAGCTCACGAGCGGGATTCCCGATAATGAGCGTGCGGGTGATATCTGAGCAATAGCCGTTGATTATTGCGCCGAAGTCAAGCGTGAAAAGGCTGTTATCGGCTATCTCTTTATTTTGCGGCTCTGCGTGAGGGAGCGCAGAGTGAAGTCCTGAGGCAGCAATGGTGGAAAACGCCGCCTTTTCGCTTCCTCGCTTTGCCATTTCATATTCAAGAAGAGCTGCTGCCTGTCTTTCCGTCATACTGCGGGTTATCTGTGGTATGAGAGCAGCGAGCGCTTCGTCCGAACAGTTCACGGCACGGCGAATAGCCGATATCTCACCGTTGTCCTTAACTGCGCGGATTTTTTCGCCGAAATCAGGACAAGGAACAAATTCTGCATTTTCTGATTGTGATTTTATATTGCGGAGCATAAAATCGGTTATAGTGTGTGTTTCATAGCCAACCCGTGCGCCGCAAGGGATAAGCTCTGCGATATGCTCATGCATACTGCGGGAGATTATAACGTGAGAAAATCCGGGTGCTTGCTCTTTTATCTGGATGTCATAGCGCCCGTCCGTGAGTGCGAAGCAATCGTTTTTCAGTATCACGAGCGCACAGTTGCTCCCTGTGAAGCCGGAAAAATAGCGGTAGTTTTCATATGATGTTATGATATAAGCAGAAAGCTTCTCCTCTGCCATTTTTTCACGGAGACGTTTTATACGTTCATTCATTATCTGACCTCGAATTTCCATTCGCGCACGAAAAGATTTCCTGCTCCGTCACGTGCGCGGACAACGATTGTGTGATATCCCGGCTTAAGAGCGTTTTTAACGGTGTAAGAAATCTTACCCGTAACGGAGTCATACTCGCGGTCGGTGCAGTTCCAGCCGTTGACGTGAAGCTCTACGCTTGCAGGAACAATGCCGGATGCATCATCTGCAAGGATAACGCCGATTGACGGATTTTTTGCGTAAATCAGAAGATTTTCAGACGGCCATGCCTTTGTGACGGACGGAGCGGTTGTGTCTTCGTCGGTTTCGGAATAAATGGCGCGCAAGGTGTCAAAATACAAACAGCCGTGTGTCAGCTTTTCGGGATTTGACACGAGATGGACCGGCACCTTTACATATATCGGTGTGGCAATCCCTTCGGGGAGAGCCGCTTCCATATATCCCCAGCCGCTGTGCTCGATTCTGCCGTAGGAAACCGTGTGCTGAGTTCCGTTTGCATCCTCGATTATAGAACGGAGTTCAACGCCGCTTGCATCGCCGAGAACGCGCATCGAGAGCTTTTTAGGAGCAGTGGCAAGAATATATGCGGAGTTATCGGCAGATTCGGGGGAGACCATAACGTATGAGCCGACAGAACCCGTTGTGTTTAAAAAGTTATAGTAAAACTTGAGCGAGCGGGAATCATCGTGAACGAGATTTGTCTCAGTTTCGAGCTTGAAATTCGGATTTACCTTTGTGCCGATTGGCATCGGGATGAAGGTAACGTTGTCATCCTCAAAGCCGGTTATTGTAACCGGAGGTGTTTTGGGAATGATTTTCACTGTGGTGAAGCTTTCACCGTAGGAAACAGTGATTTCGCCCTCCGTTGCGGTTTCCGAGAGCGTCAGGACACCGGGCGTGTTGAACACACCGAGGCTTTCCGGTGCAGACCACGAGAAAAGCTCGGGAGAGGAAAGAACGGGTTCTCCGTTCAAAGATGCAGAAACCTTAATTTCTACCGTTTCGCCCGCGTTTGCTTCGATTTCAGATACCTCCGACGTTATGGTATCTACATAGTCGGTAACCTTTACCGAAGACGAACCTTCTGCGGTGGCAGAGGCTGCCGTGACGGTGAATTCACCCGGCTCATAAGCCGTAAATTCGCCTGTCTCTGAGATTTCGTTGATGTCTGAGTCTGTTGTCCAGAAAAGCTCTGACGGGACATCGTGCGGTTTATAGCTTTCGTCATACGCGCCCGTTACCGAGAGGTTGTATTTGCCGCCGAGAAGGACGGTCTGTTTTTTCGGTGATACAACAAGCTGGGAGGGCGAATACTGCTTGGGAGTGGTATTCATAAGCACAAGCGCGTTTGCAACCTGACGGGCGGAGGAGCCGGAAAGGTTGTTCACAACACTTGCTTCCATATCTCCGGGATTGCGGAGAACGAAGGTGGTGCTGCCGCCACCGTCGAGGTTGAGCGCGTCAACACAGCCGAGTGCGCGCATAGCCTTTGCTGCGGACTCATACGACATACCTGCCGCGCCGCCGGCACCCCTTCCGTCAAAGGTTGCCATGACGACCGTGCCGTCCGCTCTGATGCCGATTGAGGTACGCGGCTGGTTGGATTTATCCGAGGTGCTGTACACCTCTCCGTCTTTAAGAAGAAGCTCGATTCCGCCGACAGCGAACTTTACATTTGACCAGAACTCGTTAAAGCGGAAGCTCATTTCGTAGGTTTCTCCGATACCAAGCTGTTTGAGCGTTGCGATTGATTTCTCACCCTGCGCGGAAAGAACGATATATCCGTCGCCGAGCGTTGTGTTGCCTACGGCATCGTTAATTTCCTCAACGGTGAAGTTTAATGTATCTCCATGTCGGACCTCGCCGGAGTTTATGCGGCAACGTACTTCATAAGTTTCCGTTCCGGTTTTTGTTCCGCGGGCATATTCTTCGGTGTAGAGCATAAGCGAATCTGCACCTTTTGCGTGTGCCATATTAATTCCCGAAACATCGGCAAGGACTCCGTTTATGCGGAAAATTTTATCCAAAATCGTTCCGTGGCGGACGATAAAGGGCTCGTTGTCATAGGTGAGCCCGAAAGCCGCGTAATACTGCGGCGGGGTGGAGAGAATGATTCCGTCCTCGATGAATACCCCGTGCGGCACGCCGACGCCAAAGGTGAAAAAGTCACCGTTTATTGCGGCAACGGCAACGTCGCCGTTTATATCGCTCATATTATTAGCAATGGTTTTTACCGTCTGTGTACTCCAGACGTACCCCTGGCTTTTGCCGGCGCGGAGCGCGGTATATGCGCTTTTGGGGTTAAACTCCACTGCGTTTATATTCTGGTTTCCGGCAGTATCGTATGCACGGAGTCCAATATGACGGACATCCGGCGCAACCGTGGTTATTTCATATCCGGAAACACTAAATTCCTTTTGCATATCGTTATATGAAAATGCAAAAGCTTGCGGCAATAGAGAAAGCGTTATTGCCGCCGCTGTAAGCATTGAAAAAATGCGTTTTTTCATAACTTTATCCTCCGTAGGTAAAACTTTGCCTGAATTTATAACAGTTATTCATTTGCACCGCAGCATTTTTTGTATTTCTTGCCGCTTCCGCACGGGCAGGGATCGTTTCTTCCGATTTTTTCAACCTTGCGCGGAGTTTTTCTGACCTCTGTGCCGTCCCCGCCGTGCTCGCCTGTGATTTTTGCAACTGCCGAACGCTCCGGAGCATTTTCACCACGGACGCGGGCGGTAAACATCATTCTGACGGTGTTTTCGCGGATGGTGTTTATCATTTCCTCGAACATCTCAAAGCCTTCGCTCTTGTATGCAAGCACAGGGTCGTGCTGTGCATATGCACGCAGACCTATTCCGCGGCGAAGCTCGCTCATTGCGTCGATATGCTCCATCCAGTTTTCGTCAACATTGCGCAGAAGCACAACTCTCTCAAGCTCGCGCATAACCTCAGAGCCAATTTCAGCTTCACGCTCGGAGTATACGCGCATTGCAATTTCCGAAAG
>JAFQGO010000062.1:0-3685 GCA_017398225.1 Oscillospiraceae bacterium
ATTTCTTTGTTTTCCTTTCATTCTTTAATGCTGTAAGCTCTTTCTTTCTGTCCTTCAGATATCCCATAAACTCCTCAACGCCCTTTTCAAAATTACGGTGGCACCAGAGGGTGTAATACTCTTCGGAAATCCAATCCGTAAGCGTTATAAGTTCGTCGATTTCTTCGTTCGTTACCGGCTCGCCGATACGTATTTTGCAAATTTCCGATGAGAGAATGACCATCCTGGAATTTAAGATGATTTCGCGCTTGAGCTGTTCATTAAATTCAAGCTTCTCAATATCTGCAAGCACCTTTTTGACATATTCGGTAACGTTGTTAAAGTAAAATGCATCTCCGCAGTCCTTAAGGTCATACAGATGCGCGTATTTCGTCTGTGAAATCGGGAACTGGAAAAGCTCACCGCACATCGTTCCGACGTGAACGCGCTCCGGCTCAAGCAAATAATAGTTCGCCATACGGTACATAAGCCTTGATACCTTCACTCCGCCGAAAACAACCTCATCAACATAGCTTTCAGCATTGCGGATGAAGTCCGCCTTGAAAGATTCGCCGTCCTGCTCTGCGCCGATGTTCCACGCATACTGTCCTGCAAGTGCCGCGGGAACAAGGCTCCACACTCCGAAATGCGGATGTGCTTCACCGCAGCCCCAGTCGGTCATAAGAAGTCCGCGCGCACCGTATTTTGCGCCGATCTCAGCCGCCGTGCGGATGTTAAAGGATGTCACGTCCGCACGTCCGGTGAAGCTCTTGTGCGTATTACACGACGGACAGACGTAGTAATTAAGTTTTGCGTTTTTAAAAGCAATGCAGTGCTCTGTCATAAGCTGAGACTGAATAAGCTCGTATCCCCACTCAAGAACTACGGAGTCCTTCGGAATCATATCATAAAGCTTTTCGCTCTTGTAAATCATATCCGACCAGAACATAACCTTTTTGCCATATGTCTCTTTTACATGATTATTGAGCTTATTGAGCCATTCCATAAACACGATATCCTTACCGTGCTCCTTGCAGTATTCCTCAATCTGGAATTTACCGAGTCCAAACGCCTCATCAAGTCCGATGTTTACATATTCAGATTTAAAATGAGGAAGAAGCGAGCTGTAAAGATTTTTGACAAATTCAAGGCTTTCCGGAAGCAGCGGATTGATTGTGTCCGCCATATCTTTATCGTCGGAAAGACCGAGAGACTTGAATTCATCATATTTAAGCCACGGAGCAAGGTGCCCAAGCGAATTCTGATTCGGAACGAGGTCGATAAAACGCTCACGGCAGTAAGCATCAAGCTCTTTTATATCCTCGGCGCTTAAGCAGTCAAAGCTCTCGGTGTATTTCGGATATGCGCTATATTTAAAGCAGTCGCCTTCCATGTAAAGCTGGAATTCGTTGTATTTAAGCGCGGATAGAAAATCTATCATCTTCTCAAGCTCGGAAAGCTTCGGCATACGGCAACGGCTTATGTCAAGCATATATCCGCGGCGCTCAAACTGTGGCTTATCCTCAATAACAGCACATTGGAGTTCTTTTCCCTGCCGTTTTATTATCTGCAAAAGCGACGTTGCAGCGCGGTATATTCCTTCATCACAGGATGCCGAGATTTTTATCCCATCCGGCGTGATTGATAATATGTATTCCTCTTTTCCGAGCAGCGGATTTACACTTACAGTTATCTCTTCGTTTCCGTCTTTTATCCGATGATAAAAAGCAAGCAAGCTATCTTTTTCATAGTCTCCGGTAACCTTATATTTTCCATCTGTTTGTATGTATTTTTGTGCTTGTGGAAAAATCATATGTCTTCCTCCGATAGTGAGTAATATTATCTATTGTTTAAGCCGCGTATAATCATTCGCGAGCCATATAGCCAGCTTTTCATGTTGTTTCTCAAACCCCAGAAACGCATTGTGAAAATACCGTTACGATCGAGATGATCCCAGCCTCCGCCTACAACCAAACCAAACTCCGTTCCGTCCGGAAACTCTTTTCCGTCAGGGTTTATATTTTTTATGGTGTATAGCTTATCTCCGTAATGCGTAGGAGCTGTTTCAAGCTGACTTGGGAAATTATATCGTGCGTGGTTTTGATCATATCCCGTCTTTTTAATATATCCGTATTCTGTCAGCGGATTTCGGTTCTGCTCCGGTGCGGGATAGGAAAGCATATCCCACTCATCAATATCTCCCGTGTATTTACTTAGGTCGGATGTGACGTAATATCGCAAATCCCGGACTACCACACCGTCAGTCATTGTCCACACATTTCCCCAAAGGTTTTCCATCCAGCGATATCGGAAGGGAGACAGTGCGTTTTCCTCCCCCGTTCTGCCGGTATGATAAGGCAAAACATCAGTCTGTCCATTCGGCTGACCGCTGCAATATATGCGCGTTGTTCCTTCTGTAATGTCCACGGGTTCGCCCGTGAATGTGACGGAATAACCGTTAGGAGTTTCAGAAACTGCGGTGATTTCTCTGTCGGCAAGCAGAAACGGATTTCCGTCCGGCGAAACCGCTACTCTTTGTCCGACTCTGAAACAGCCCGCAGTGTAACCCATACAAATGATTGTGTTGGAAGATACCGCCGATTCAACCGCGCGCACAGCATCGCTATATACGAGACAGCCGTATCCGTTTAAGTGGTTTGACATATTTCTGTCGGCAAACTCGATGAGGACAAGCTTTTGGATCGCCAGCCATGTTGCAATGTCCATAATCGAGAAGCCTTTGTTCTTTGCAGCCTCTCTGAATTCTGCCTGAGTTGTCAGTACCTGCGGAACGGAAGCACTTACAGACCTGCTGCCCACGCACGTCTGATACGCCGCCACATAAACGTGCTCCAATTCGTTGCCCGCCGCATCTTTGAAGCAAGGCTCCGCTTCAAAGCCCGGATGGCAATGACCGGATATGCAAATTTCCTCAATATTGCCAACAACCTTCCGGCAGGAATAAAATTTCGGAATCTCTGCAAATACATCCTGTTCTACCGTAAATCCGGCTTCATAATCATATAAAATTTTACCTTCGATTATATTGCACCGCTTGATTTCACACCACGGATAAATCGAATCAAACGCATTTTCTCCGTCCACTACCATTGAATTACCAATGCAATAGTTGTTTTTCAAACCACATGCATCCCCGATTCTTTCGCAAAGGGTTGTAGCTTGTGAATTGTCTATTCTTACACCGAAAATCATACTTCGGGTTTTGAATTTATCCATGTCCGGTTTCCCCCAAGTTTTCTTTGGCTTAATTATAACATTTCTCTGCCGATAATACTACAACGTTTTCAAACAAAACTTAACAATTTCAAACAAAACGCAGAAAATTTTTAACATTTCTTCCGAAATAAGCACAAATTAGAAGTTTGTTCCGGTAACAAAAAGGCGCTTTTTTTGTTTAAATCACATAACATCTTGACATTTCAGCCGTGTGTGTGCTATAATATCCGCAATACAAAAACTTTCTTTTTTCAAATAATATCAATACATCAAAGCGAGGTGTTGTTATGATTTCTACGGTTGTACCGTCACGGACCTTTTTCGACATCAATCCGGCACTCACCACCTGCAACGCACTTATATATTCATACGCAAAAGACTGCCGTCTTCCCATAAGCTTCACCCACTATAACCACGAACACCCGCTCCGGTCATTTATCGCTTCGGAAAAAAGCAACGACTGGTGTAC
>JAFQGO010000063.1:0-3437 GCA_017398225.1 Oscillospiraceae bacterium
CTCGTCCGTTTTCACATTTTTTACCGTTACCGAGCTTACGCGTTCATCACCGTTTATACTCTCAACAACAGAATCAAGGACAAGCTCTACATTCTCAGTTCCTGAAACCTGTTTTGCAAGAGTTTCAAAGCCGCGGAAAGCATCTCTTCGGTGAATCAAATAAACCTTGGTGCAGATTTTTGCAAGATAAAGCGCATCCTCAAGTGCTGTATTTCCGCCACCCACAACGCACACCTCGCGTCCGCGGAAAAAGTTCCCGTCACACGTTGCGCAGTAAGACACACCGAGACCGCGGTACTTTTCCTCTCCCGGAGCGCCGAGCGCGCGATGCGAAGCACCCAGCGCAAGAATAACCGTTTTTGCAACAATATCTTCACCGCTCGTTTTTACGGTATTGGAAAGCTCACGAAAGTCTATTCCGTTGACAGTGCAGGTTTTAATCTCCGCACCCAATTTTTTCGCCTGAGAAGCCATCTTGGCGGAAAGCTCAAAGCCGGAAACACTTTCAAAACCCGGAAAGTTATCTATTTCCGGAGTTTCTCCCATCTGCCCCCCGGGCATCATACGCTCAACAACAACAGTTGAAAGCCCCGCACGGCAGGCATATATAGCCGCGGTCATTCCTGCGGGTCCCGAGCCGAGAATCGCAACATCATACATTGCACATCATCCTTTGTAAAAATTCACTTAAAACTTTTCAAAAAAGGCACATATTGCCTTATATGTCATAAACACATCACTTTTTGCAACCGTTTCAAACGGAGAATGCATTGAAAGCACCGGAACGCCTGCATCAATGGTGTCAATATTTCGTTCGGCTGTATACATAGCAACCGTACCGCCGCCGCCCTGATCAACCTTTCCGAGCGCCGCCATCTGCCATAATACGCCGTTTTCATCAAACAGCGCACGAAGCTTTGCAATCAGCTCACTTGAAGCATCGCTTGCCCCCGATTTTCCGCGTGCACCGGTATATTTGCACAAAGCCACACCGCCGTTTAAAAATGCAGAGTTTTTCTTTTCCGAAACCTCCGGATACGTCGGGTCAAACGCAACTGTAACATCTGTTGAAAGACACGTTGAACGTTCATAGCACTCACGAAGAGCAACGCCCTGATTCTCGCATATATCCTCCATAAAGGTATCAAAGAAGTAAGACTTCATTCCGCTTACGCCCTCAGAGCCGATTTCTTCTTTATCGGCAAGGACGCAGACAGCAGTCTTCGATATATTCTTCGCATCTAACATCGCACGAAGTGACGGATATGCACAGACGCGGTCGTCATGACCGTAAGCACCGATAAGCGATCGGTCAAAACCGATATCCCGCGCTGAAAACGCCGGAACAACGCACAGCTCGGCAGAGAGAAAATCCTCTTCCGTTATACCGTATTTTTCATTTAATATGCGAAGAACATTCAGCTTGACGGCATCATTATCCTTATCCGTTGCCCCGTCTGTCGGGCGGCTGCCGCAAAGAACGTTAAGGCTCTCACCCGTGAATATCTCTCCCGCTTTTTTTGCCATCTGATCTTTTCCGAGATGCGGAAGAAGGTCTGTAATGACAAACAGCGGATCATTTGCATCCTTTCCGACAGAAACGTCAATTGTTTCACCGGACTTAAGCGAGACAACGCCGTAAAGCTCAAGAGGAATTGCAGGCCACTGATATTTTTTTATTCCGCCGTAATAGTGAGTTTTGAAAAGCGCAAGTCCTTCACTTTCATACAACGGTGACTGCTTCAAATCAATTCTCGGCGAATCAATGTGTGCGGCGGCAATATTGGCACCGTCTCTTAAGCTGTCATTACCTATAACAGCGAGAATAAGCGCCTTACCTCTGTTGTTTCTGTATATTTTATCTCCCGGAGAAAGCTTCATATCGCGCGTATACGGAACAAAGCCTGCCTTCTCGGCAAGCCGGATTGCTTCGCGCACGCAAAGGCGTTCTGTTTTTCCTGCATCAAGAAACTCCTTATACTCTTCACAAAACTCATCCATACCACAGAGACTGACATTTCCCGTAAATGCATTTTTATTCTTATACAAAAGCTTCTCGCGAAGAGCATCAAGCTCGTTATTTTTTGTATCACTCATCTTCTTTTTCCGGTCCTTTCGTGATTATATTAAAAATTCTGTTTACTTCATTCTCGACAGCTTCCATATCACCGCTGTTCTCAATCATATAATCACAGCGTTCTGTATAAAAGCTGTCCTCCGGTTGAGCATTTATCCTTGCGGATGCCGCCATAGAGTCTATACCGTCACGCGATATTATGCGCTCAATTCTCAATTTTCTGGGAGCTGTAACACCAATTGTTACATCGCATATTTCCGAAAGCCCGCTCTCGAAAAGAGCGATGGCATCTATGCAAAGATACGCGGCATTCTGCTCATAAAGCCGTGCCATCTCCCTCTCGGTTTCCTCTATAACGAACTTATGTGCAATTCTGTTAAGATCCGTAAGTGCCTCGACATCCGAAAACACAATGGAAGCAAGAGTGCGTCTGTTCAGTTTACCCTTCTCGCATGCCTCAGGAAATCGTGCACGAAGCTCACGCATCATATCGGGAGACTCATTTAAAAGCTTATGATAAACAAGGTCAGCATCAATTGCGTGCGCACCGTGCTTACAAAAAAGCTCTGATACCGTGCTCTTTCCGCAGCCGCTGCCGCCTGTGATTCCTATTGTAAGCATTAAATTCACCTCATACAGATATACGGTTGAATGCAGCGGCACGGCCAAGTCGGTTGACAACTGCCTGCTCCATTCCGTCACTCAGTTCCGGTTCCCTCGCATAAATTATATCAGGAGACATCTCATCAAGAGTCCTCAAAGCCGAAAAAAGACCGTGAGCAAGAGATGACGGATCGTTTTTGCTGCCGTACGAAACCGCGTTTATGCCGGTATCGGAAAACAGCGCCTTTTCTTCATCAAAACAAAGAACCGCTGCTTTTTTTCCTTCTGAATTTGCCATAACATATCTGAGAAAAGCATCTTCTTCACCGTCTATTATAACAACCGGAGCCTCAGGAGAGTAGTGCTTATATTTCATTCCCGGAGAAGCAACCTTCTCACCGTCATCTACCTCTTCGGAAATTTTTGGATTGACTAAAACATCGCCGAGTACGCGGCAAAGCTCGGAAAGAGTTACTGCTCCGGGGCGAAGAAGCATCGGCTTTTCTCCCGTAAGGTCAATAACAGTAGATTCAAGACCAACCTCGCACTCGCCGCCGTCGATTATCATCGGTATTTTCCCTGCAAGATCGCGCATAACATGCTGTGCACTTGTGGGACTCGGCTTTCCCGAAAGGTTTGCCGAAGGTGCCGCAAGCGGAACCCCCGCCGCTTCAATAACCGCGCGGGCATACTTGTGCGACGGAAAACGCACGGCAACCGTAGAAAGCCCCGCCGTAACCTCAAGCGGGATTTTCTC
>JAFQGO010000064.1:0-3257 GCA_017398225.1 Oscillospiraceae bacterium
TGAAATTCTGTCCTGCAGCAATGTTGTAAATATATCCTTTTTCCGGTTCTGCTGCATCCTGATGTCCGCGGATAAGCGGTGTTCTGTCTATATCGAGACGGATTACGTTCTTTCCATCGCCGTAGCTGTGGTTTTCAAGAGCGCTTGCACCCTCAATCTTATAAACGGCATTATCCGCACCATCATTTGCAATGAAGATGTATTCTCCCGCAAGAGCAGATGCATCCTCAACCTCCGCGGATATGTCAATGTAGTTCTTGAACGCAAGATTTCTCTCAAAGCCTTCAACCTTGCCGGTAAGCGTTCCCTTGCTCTCAACCTCATCGCCGATTATGTTTCCGTCGTGGACATAACGGTATGTCGGTGCGCCTTCGCTGTTCGTGCTGTACACGCCCACAAAGCCTCGGAAATCGAACACTCCGCCGACGTTGTATTTAACCGAATTGTTCGTTGCATAAACAACATAGTCAATTCGCTCTCCGCCTACGTGCGTTACCTTTACCGCGCGTGCCATATCACCGCTCTGTTCCGTGCCGGAGACCACGCTTACATCAACAGCCTCGATTTTCTCGATATTGGATGTGTTGCGATACGGTTCATATACTGTTGTGAAAAGGCTGTCAAGCTCCTGGCCTTCCGGTGCCTCGCGCTCAACATATACATATTCAAGCATCGTTGCGCGGTCGGCATCGAATCTATCTTTATATCCGATGTTCTTCGATGCCTCACTTCTCTGCGGAACGTGACCGCCCGCAAAGGCAACGCCGGTCGGCGTAAAGTCATTGACCTGCGTCATGCGCAGATGTATACCCTTCGGATTCGAAAGCACCTTTTTGTAGTCGGTAATCTCAAAATCAACAGTGAAGCTGTTTTGCGGCTCTGCCGCACGGCGAACGTTGCGCAGCCATGTATATCCGCGCGGGAACATTGTTTCATAGCTCCATGCCGGCTGTGTCCACGGATCCTGACCGTAGGTTACGGGGAAGACCGTTTCAAAATCAACCTCTTCACCCGGAAGAGCCTTACGAACACTGCCATCCGGATTCTTCACATATGCCGCATCCTTGCCTGCGTATGTAGCGTAGTCCATCGTTCCGTCTTTGTCTACCTGAATAAGCTCAGGCTCTGTTGCCATATTAAGTCCCGAAACCTCATTTACCTTCGATGATGCCGAGTGGTAAACATAAGTATGGTGGTTTCCGCCCGTTACGCGGAAAAAGTCAACGCCGTAAGAGGTATCATCGTTTATCTTTACCATAACAAGGCTTCTTCGATAATTCTCTGCCTCTGCATACTTATGGGTTGCATCAATATCCATAAGCTTTACCATTCCCGAATCATTAAAGTGAAGAGGGAAGCCGCGTACATCATCACCTATTGAATTCTTCTGATTTATCAGAACTGTGTTATGAGATAGAGTTGAGCCTACCCACTGCAAGCGGTTTGGCGTATAGCTTGTATCTTCAGGATATGCAAGGTCTGCACCGAGATTAAGACCGTATGCATCAACGTTAAGCTCAAGAGAGTCAGGATGTCCGTGTCCGTCGGTATCGCCTGCCGTTATCCAGAAGTCGCGCATATTGTTTACCTCTGTGCTTGCAGATACAGAATCATATATTCCGCCGTCACGAAGCACAGCAAAGCCCCAACCTGCCATAAGATCGCTTTCAAGCTTTCCCGTCTCATCAATAAGCGCGGCTATATCTTCTTCAAAGCTTTCCGGATTTTCCGTGAAAATATCATAGTGAAGCCCTTCTGTTGTTCTTCCGTTTCGTGTCCATATATACTGAGCAAGCTCGTCTGCTATGTCGGTATCGCGAAGCTCTTTAAATCCCTTCTTCCATATCTCGATATCTCCGCTGTAATTTTCAACCGATAACGTTGTTGATGTATCACCTATATGCGGATGTCCCGGCGGTGTAACAGGACGGACAAAAGCCATAAACATCTCACGGAACTTCGGGTTTTCATATAAATTGTATTTTGCTCCGTCCTTGTAATCAGCAAGAAAGTCTGCCATCTTGCCAAGACCTTCTATCTGCGTGCGGTTATAGTTTGTGCTGGATTCATGTCCCATGCCGTCACGGTCGATAACGTCTATAAGCTGGCTCGTTACTCCGTCACCGCCCTGCTCAAACGATCCGTCCGGAACTGCCGGCTGATAAATCCACTCAAGCATTTCGGTTGTCTCAGGCTGTCTGTCCTGAACAATGGCATTTATTGAAGTTGTTGCCTGGCTTTGACCAAAGTTACCTTCAATTCTTGCACACTTGACGCCCCAGTAATTCTTTCTGATAATTCCGTTTTCCCAATTCTTCCAGATATCATGTGAGCTGGATTTGTCATTTCTGCGCATTTCATGCTCATACTCACGGCAATCCCCATCGCACATACGTACATAACCGTTGCTTGTATAATTCAAATGGTAATCGTACTTATCATCATCCGGCAATGTGTCATACCCATATTTCTTTGCCTTCTCAGAAAGATAATCTATAACCTGAGTATCGGAAAGCACGGGATAAAACGCATCTGCGCACAGTGCAAGAATCTGCGCCTGATTATTTGAGTCTATGCGTCCGGTGATAAGTCCTATACCGCTTCCGCCTTCTGTATTATACCATATACGGTCGTAAGAGCCGTCACCGTTATAGTCTATATCGTTGTGAATAAACATATCGTATGTGTGATAAACGTCTGCAATTCTGTCAAGCAAAATCGCGCCCGTTCTTCCGTATTTGATGTCTCCTGTATACAGATATGCATTCTTGAGCGTATCGAGAGCATCCGTAATTACGGTTTTCATCGTTCTGTCAACTATATGCGCAACATATATATGCTTTTCATCAAAATACTGAACTATACCGTTACTTCCTGTGAGAGAATACTTATACGGAGTAACGCCATCGGGCTGCAGCGGAACATATCCCCAACCGTCATCAACGCCCCACGTTTTCCAATCCTCACCGGGACGAAGACCCTGACTGTTATTAAGTGCCGGCGAAACCTTTGCAGGATCGGAAAGCTCAGGATAAAGCTTATTTACAAGATATCCGCCGTCAACGCCGAAGCCGTAATGCTCCTGTTCTGCCTTAGTGAGAAAATCGCCTTCGTTGATTTCTTTCTTGCGTGCATCGTCTATTCCCGCATCCGGCAAGCTCTTTCCCTTTTCAAGCAACATTGCACGGTGTGCTTCAAGTGCACGTATTCTGTCAAACGCGCCTTCGCGGTCAAGACCGAGCTTATAGAAACCCTCA
>JAFQGO010000065.1:0-3475 GCA_017398225.1 Oscillospiraceae bacterium
CGTGCAATTCTGCGCCGTTCCGGCTCTTCATCCTCAAAATTTAAAAACACACGCCTTATCGCTGATTCTCTCATCATTGATACAGAACAGCGCAATGCTTATCTTGACGGAACACCCGTCCAGCTCACAGCAAAGGAATTCGACCTTGTTGAGCTTATGATGCGCAATCCCGGACGTGTATACAGCCGCGACAATCTTCTTAATATTGTCTGGGGCTATGAATATCCCGGCGATATGAGAACAGTTGATGTTCACATAAGGCGCCTTCGCGAAAAGCTGGAAGCAAATCCCGCGAAGCCCGAGCTTATTCTCACCAAGTGGGGAGTTGGATACTATTTTAAGGCATAGTCATACTTTCAATATGAAGCTGCGGGAAAGCATCTCGTTCCGGATACTTATTCTCTGCGGTGTTGCAGCTTTTCTTTCCGTATACATTATGAGCTCAGTTATCTTAAACAGGATTGAAACCGCAACACATCTTGCCAAACAAACAGAACTTCAGGCTGCGGCGTCGGAATATGCGACGTCGCTTTCCGTATATGGCCTGGATGCCGAAATCACTCTGCCGGATACATATGCCGGAATAAACCGCCGGCTTATCATCACGGACAGCTCACTGCGCATTGTTTTTGACAGTTCTGATATCGAAAACCACGAAGGAAAAATCATATATCTGCCTGCCGTTGTTACAGCTTTGCGCGGAGATGAATTCTTTGAGTTCAGTTCCTCTAATTTACGCCTCGAAAGCTCTGCCGCAGCGCCTGTTGTTTCCGACGGCAAAATAATCGGCGCTGTTTGCATCTTTGAAACGGACGTAAGCCTGCAAAATATATACAGAGCACTTTTACCGGCGCTTCTGATATCCGGCATCGTGACGATTTTGCTTTTTTTAAGCTTGGGTGCAGCATTTGTATTTTTCCTTCTCCGACGCATTTCGAACCTTATAAAAACGGTAAAAGAAACTCAAGGCGATGAAAAAATCGAAAAAATTCCTGTAAATTACAATGATGAAGTCGCCCCAATAATACGGGAATTCAACAACATCTACGAACGGCTCGACTATGTCCAGCAGATGCGTCAGGCATTCGTTTCCGATGCCTCTCACGAGCTTCGCACTCCCCTTGCTGCAATACGGCTTCTGTGTGAATCAATAACCCAGACAGACGATGTAGACACAGAAACCATTCGCGAATTTATGGAAGACATAATCTTAGAGGTTGACAGAATGTCTCACACCGCCGAAAAGCTTTTGGTTCTTTCAAGACTTGACAACGGAAACCGAAAAGGTTACGCTCCTGTTTCTCTTTCCGAAACAGTGTATAAGATGATAAATGCATTTGAACCAATTGCCGCAGATAAGGACGTCACAATTGAAAGCTACATAGAGGATGACTGCATCATTCCCGGAGAAACAGAAGGTGCAAACCAGATTGTGGGCAACCTCATTGACAATGCAATTAAGTACAACAACGTAGGCGGAACGCTCCGTATATATCTCTTCTCAAAAAATGGCAGCTGCACATTTATAACAGACGACACGGGCATCGGCATTGCTCCGGAATATCGTGAGCAGGTGTTTGAGCGTTTTTACAGAGTTGATAAATCACGAGAGCACGACGGTCGCGGCGGAAGCGGACTTGGACTTGCCATTGTAAAACGAAACGTTGAGCACTTTGGCGGCACAATCAGAATTTCTGACTCCGTAACCGGAGGGACGCGCTTCACAGTAGTGCTTCCAAGTCTTCAGACCGAGGAGGAGCATTCTATATGAAAAAGCAGATTTTATTATTACTCACCCTGATTTTGCTTTTTTCCGCATGTTCTTATGATACTGATGATGCAAAAAATACGTGTTCGCTGTATTATCTCGATGCGGAAAACGACAACCAACTCGTGTCCATTCCCGGAAAGCTTGACGCTTTAACACCGGAAGATGCCGTAACTGAAGCTTTTTTCAGGCTGAAAACACCCGAAAAGAAAAAGCATCTATCCGCTATTCCTGCAAGCATTAATCTCCTTACTGTATCTGTTTCTGATACAGTCTGCAAAGCAGAGCTTTCCCCGCGCTATGCAAAGCTTCCGGACACATCAAGAGCGGCAGTTGATGCCTGTCTTGTCAAAACGATATGCAGTATTGAAAACATAGACCGTGTTATAATCTTATGCGACGGCGCGGTTATGAGCGAATTTGACGAGAATGATTTTCTCATAAATTCTCCGCGTACATATTATGACGTATATACCGTAAACCTCTATTTTGCAAACGAAGATTTTGACGGCCTGCAGGCGGATCGTGAAACAATTTCCCTTTCTCCCGATACAACACTTGAGCATGCCGTTATCTCCCGTCTTCTCTCTCCTTCATCTTCAGGAAAGCTCAGAAGCGCTGTTCCCGCCGGAACGAAGCTGAATGATGTTTATGTCAATGAGGGGATGTGCGTTATTGACCTGTCGCGTGAGTTTGTTGATAATGTTGTTCACGACGAATTACACGAAGGTATTGCAGTTTATTCGATTGTAAACACCATGACAGAGCTCCCGATGATAGATAGCGTAAAAATACTCATAGACGGAAAAGACGCAGACGGATATCTTCATCACAAGCTTTCTCTCCCGCTCACTAACAACTCAAAGCTGTTCCCGACACAGTCGTCTGAAAATTAACTTAGAATTAAAGGATGTTTTATATGGTTTTTCTTCTTGATGTTTCTCCGTTTAAGGATAAAGCTGTTTTTGACAGATTCTTTGTTTCCTGCAAGGAGTATCGAAAAAATAAAATAAGCCGGCTTGCGCTTGAAGATGACCGCATACGCTCTTTGGGTGCAGAGGTGCTTCTTGCATTCGGTATGATGGACTGTGACAATCCTGATTATGATATTGCTGTATCGGAAGCCGGAAAGCCTTATGACAAGAACTCCGACACGCATTTCAACCTGTCTCACTCCGGTATGTTTGCCGCTGCAGCTTTTGACGAATGTGACGTCGGTATTGATATTGAGGTTCCGAGAGCTGTTGATTTAAAGCTTGCAGAGCGTTTTTTCTCCCCCGAAGAAAATGCATTAGTAAAGTCCTCGCCTGCTCCCGAAAAGCAATTTTTGCGGATATGGACACGAAAGGAGGCACTGCTCAAAGCTTACGGAAAAGCTCTGTCATGTAAGCTTACAGAGCTTAACACCGTCTGCGATAACGTTGAAATAGACGGTGCAAGCTACGGAATAACAACAATTGAAGATGAAAACTATTTCCTGTCTGTTGCCCGAAAAGGGGAACCAAAACCAATCCTTTGCGAAAATATTATGGTTATGTAAACTTTACCGACGTGCATTATAACACACGTCGGTATTTTTACATAATTTATCAGTCAAAAAATAAATTTTTTCAAAAAAAGACTTGCAAATGAATGGAAAGTGTGGTAAACTATTATAGTCGTCCAAAGACATAGGGGTATAGCTCAGTTGGTAGAGCAGCGGTCTCC
>JAFQGO010000066.1:0-3224 GCA_017398225.1 Oscillospiraceae bacterium
ACTCCGCAAGGCGAGGAATATCCCAGACTTCATCACCCGTGCCGCCATAGCCGTGAATCTCATCACCGGGTCCGGGAAAATAAAGGTTGTCAAGAAGCTTTTCCGCCCAGATGATTGTTCTGACATTCTTCTTTTTCAGATAATCTGAAATTTTTACAATATCACCGACATAGAGCTCAACGGGATCTTTTCCTTTACACAACGGGCATTTCCCGAGCGTGTACAGCTCGTCATGTCCGATGTTGACATATCGCGGTTTGAACACATCGCAAATCTCATCAAGGATGTCGAAAACAAGCTCGTATGTTTTCGGATTGGACGGACAATATGTATCAGGATACATATCCTCGCATCTCTCGTTAAGCTCACGGTGCGCTCTCACGATATAATCACAGTGAGAAAGCGTCGGTACCTCCGGAATAACCTCAAGTCCACGCTCTCTGCAATACGCAATGAGATTTCGCAGCTCAGTCTGTGTTATAAATGAACCTCCGCCGTTATCCGCGTGTATGGAATTCTTTTTCCAGCTATATGTTTCTTTCTGTATTCTTTTTGCTTCATTCGGGCTTTGGTGAACCTCGCGGCAAAACTCAACCCATTCCGTGTTAATTTCCGGATGCCGTTTATATTCCATCGCACCGCCGACTTCAATCATAATTGCATTATACTTATAGTATACAAGCATATCAACCATTCGCTTAAAGTCGTCAAAATTCTCTCTTCCCGGTATAAACACGCGGTATCCGCGCACCTTTTTATCGGGATAGTCATACAGAAGCATTTCACAGACATTTCCGCTTTCTATAAGCTGCTTTAATGTCGAAACGGCATAAATGAGACCTTTTTCAGTAATCGCAGAAAGAATTACATCATCCTGTGCGATTTCAATTGCATACGCTTCATCATCTTCAGAAAAAGCTTTCCCAACAACAGTTTTTACTCTCTCGGGCATCCCGACAACGAGTCTGATTTTCATTTTTTTGCCCGCAAATCCGCATTCTTTTAAAACTACTTTTACATATTCTGATGCATAACATTCTGTATCAGAAACAACAGCTGAATTTTGAGAAATGCAAAACGGATTTCCCGATGGTTTTACATAACGAAACTCAAAAAACATATTTTCCATTTCCGGCATTCTTTCACCGCCTTATACATAAAGAAGCGTTTCAGCGCCGTTTGAAACAGCACCTATTCTGCAATTGGGATTTTCTTCTATTAGTTTATCTATGACCTTCTGAAGGTCTTTTATATATGCATGCTCTGTTCCTGAAATCTTCATTTCTTCGGGTGTTACGCCGTCGCCCACGGTTATGAGCCTTCTTCTGCGGCGAAGCTTCGCCATTCCGTTTCCTACTGCGATGGAGAGCGGATCTATCTCAAACTTTTCACCGCGAATGCAAGCGTTTACCCGCTCGTCACCGTTGTCATCTCCCATGCACTCGGCATATCCCGGATGCGGTCCCATTCCCTCGTAGTTGGGGCTTACAAGCACCAGCGTTCCACCTTTATCGCTCATAAAAGCAGGCTCTGCCGCAAACATCGCCTTTGGCGATTGCCAGAAGTCCTGATCTGCAGGGTGAGAGCTTGTTATCATTATATCGGCTTTTTCCTTTACCTGATATCCGATAACGCGTTTTCCCCGTTGTACACCTTCACGCTGTGCCTTTATATAGTGACCGGATACAACATCTGCTATCTCAAATTTTGAGTTGAGAACAACATTTATTATAAAGTCAAGACCTATGCTGTCTACCCAGCCTTCCATCATCTCACGCACAGGCGTGCAATCAAGCCCGAAAAGCGGTTTATCATAAAGCGAAGCTTTTAGGTGGAAATATGATACTGTTTCTTCTCCCGCGATTCCGGGGAAAAGTATCTTTCCGCCTCCGCCCCATCCCATTACGGGGTGTGGCAAAAGGCAGCCGACTCCGATATGTATATCCGTTTCCATAACGGCTTTTGTTGCCATTATGTCAACCCCCTCGGGCGTCTTTCCGACATACAAAAGACCTTCGGGCTTCTTAAACTCGGAATTTATAACCTCATAGCGGTTATACACGTCATCACCTACGCGGCGGCGGAGTTCGTCTTCCGTCATATAGCGGTGGCTGCCAAGCGCCGCAACTATGCGGATATCCTCCGGTTTTGCACCGGCTGCTTCAAGCCGAGGAAGAAGCAACGGAAGGATTACCGATTGCGGTGTCGGACGTGAATCATCATCGATAATAACGGCGATTTTCTTTCCCGGTTTTACTATCTCGGACAACGGCGGTGTTCCTATCGGATTGTCAATCGCGTTTTCTATCGCGCTTTTTAAATCGTCTATTGCCGGAGTAAACTGCGGATCCATCATACCTATGAAGTTTTTATCCGGTATTTCAAAGCTTACCTTTTCGTGTCCATACGGAAGTGTTACTTTCATTTTCTCACCTACTCAAGACCAAGCTTTGCACATACAGTCTTTTTTATAAGCGCTTTGCGCTCTTCGTATTCTTCATCTGTGAGATATATTCTTTCCTCGGGGTCGGGGAACATAACAAACGTCGTACCCCAGCCGAGCTTCCCCTCGTACTTCGGGCAGATGGTATAATGAACGTGGCGGCAACAGTCGCCGTAAATCCCATAGTTTATCTTGTCTGCGCCGAAAAGCTCTTTTATCGTCTGGGCTAATGCACAGACATCGTCCATATAAAGGTCGCGCTCCGCTTTCGGGATTTCGTAGATTTCTTCATAATGATCTTTAAACATTATCGTGCATCTGCCCGGCAATGTCTGATCTTTACAGAGAAAAATCTTTGATGCCTTCAAATCGCAAATTTCAAAGAGAAGCTCGCGAAAGCCCTCATCACGGTCACAATAATAACATCCTTGTTTTTTCATATGTATCACCTTTCTGTCTTACAATTTCACAACATCCATCAGTTTTCTTGTCTTATATGCGCCGTTTGTGAAGTCAGGTATTTCAACAGGCGCACCGCCTTTAGCAATAGACTGCTCTGAAAGATACGCAATCGACATCCAAGCTGCCGCGTCATATACATCTATCGGCATTTCGCGTCCGGTACGCAGACATTCACAGAAGGTTTCAAATTCAAAGAAATCTATTCCGCCGTGTCCCTCTTCAAGCTCGGTTGGGTCTTTTCCCTTCCATATTTCCGGAAGATATTCGTCGTAATACTCTTCGGCGTTGTTTATGTATTTCTTTATAAAATCGAACGGAT
>JAFQGO010000067.1:0-4877 GCA_017398225.1 Oscillospiraceae bacterium
ACGACAAATACGGAAGTGCAACGGAAGCTGAAATCAGAGCCGCCATTGCAAACGGCAGCGAGGGCGTGCAGAGTGTCGGTCAGGTTGACTGCTACGGTATAGTAGAAAAGGTTAATCCTACCTACACCTTCGGAAGAGCAGATTTTTCGGAGGATGAATCTGACGAATATATCCTTGTTATGAACTTTGAGGGTGCAGGCACTCTCGGCGAGGGTGAGACCTCAACCGATAACGGAAGCAAGCCGTATATGTACTTCTCGAAGGTCATTCTTGACGGTACATATGTGGAAAGTGTGGAGACCTCCCTTACCTATGACAAAATAGGTGTGGGTGAGGAAACTGAGATAATTGTTACAAAGGGAAGAAAGAATACCGGTGAAGTTATCTCCGATGTGTCGGAGACCACCCTTGTGAATTATGAGGTGGTTGAGGGCACAGACGTTTTAGAGTTATCAAGTGACGGAAAAACTCTCACCTCAAAGAAGGAAGGCACGGCTACACTTGAAACTACAGTTATAGTTGACGGTGCAATAGTCAAGTGCCGAAACACCGTTGAAGTAAGCAACGCATACAAGCTTGAAAGCATTTCTCTTTCAGGAAACACAACTGCATACACGGGAAAGAACTTCCGTATTTTCCCTGTTGCAATAATGGGAGACGGAAGCGAAAGCATTCCGGCAGGTGCGAAGATTACCTATGAGGTAGTAAGTGGCAGTGAGTATGTTCTTGCGACTTCTGACGGCATTGTGGCGACTGACAGGGTTGGCGAGGCTTCTATCCGTGTAAAGGCAGAGTTCCGCGGAAAAGTAATCACAAGCGATGCGATAACGGTTTATGTAACGGACGAGCTTGAAGCTCTCTCCGGTGAGACCTTTGTATACACTCCCGAAGCCCTCAGCTTTGATGGAAAAGAGGGTGAGCTTCAGGGTGAGGTTATAACCGTATCAAAGGAAGGACGCTATCAGCTCACCTTAAACGGTACAGGCGGAAAGACCTCGGGTATCATTGATATATGGGCGATTCCGTATAGTGAAGCGACCTCGGCAAATCCTGCAGGATTTCTTTTCGGTGCATATAAGGTCGGAAGTGCCGATCTTTATGCAACTGCTTCGGAAAATTATGATATAACGCTTCCGGATGTGGTATTCGACAAATCGGGAGACTATATCATAGTTGCGAAAATTTCCGGAAAGAACGAAGCTTCCACAGGATATTCTGTCACAATAAACAGTATTGAGTTTGACGGTGTGTCCGTTGCGGATAAGGTGGTTACATATGTTCAGTCACCAAAGCTCGGCGCAGGTGAAACCACGGAATTTACAGTCTCGGCATACCTCTCAAACGGCAGAGAAATACCTCTTGATGAGGCAGAGGTAAGCTACGTATATGACGAAAGTCTTATCGCTGTTGACGGTGAGAAGCTCACAATCAGAACAAATGACGGTGCAAGCGGAAGTTGTGACGTTACTGTTAAGACGATCTATAAAGGATATACTGCAGAAGAAACGGTCACGCTTACAATAGACAAAAAATACGGTGTAAACACAGATAAGCTTGCGATTCTCTACGGAAGCACGCTCTTCACGATAGGAAACACCGTTGAATTTACTCCGGCAATAGTTCTTAATGACCAGTCTGTTGTGAAGATCACAGATGGTGAGATTATTTACAAGATAGAAGAGAACAACGAAGGTGCCGTTGAGTTTGAAGATGACGGAAAAACACTGAAAGCAGTAGCGGAGGGCACTGCCGTTGTCTCGGCTATGGTGGAGTTTCGCGGAAACGTATACGAAAGTGAAAAGGTTTCGGTTTCGGTAACTGCAAATCAGAATGAAAACCCCAACATTGATATGTATTTCACCACGAACGGAAATGCGGGGGAAAGTCTCCAGTATCTTACGGATACCGCCGGGTATTCGGCAAACCGCAGGTGGAAGCTGCAGTCTGTTGCGGGGCAGGCAAACTCGCTTCAGTTCTATGACACTTACGGGCAGTTCCTCTTTGATCCGGCATCGGAGGATAAATATATTGCGCTCATCTTAAACGTGCCCGGCGCAGGTACATATAACATCACAGCGCAGTCAAACTATTGTCGCTATCGCTCCGGTCGCTTTGATATGTACATAGCGCCCGCAACCTCGGCTAATATAAGCAACATCACCGGAAATATCGCGCCCGCAAACCTTGTAGGCTCTATGGACTTCTATATGCCGGGACAGGGTACTGTAGGTGAAGTTATAGATGTATGCAAGGGCTATGAGTTTGAAAACGGCGGAGAATATCTCGTCATACTGAATCTCGTCCCGGGCAATTCCGCAGCTCTGGCAGGAGGAGTGATAAAGGCAGAAAGAGGAGATACGATGTATCCGACGTATATCTCCTTTGCGGAAGTAAATGCAATGGCAAGTGCTTCCCTTACAGCAGAAAAAGATGTTCTTGCTCCCGGTGACAGCACAGACATAAGCATCTCACTCAAAACTGTTGAAAATCTGCCTATTGATGTGAATAAAGGCCTTCTCAGTGTTACATACCGCTCCACGGATGCCTCCGTTGCAACGGTAGACGAAAACGGACGCATAACGGGTGTTGCTGAAGGAAATGCCGAAATCCGCGCCGTGGTTTCATATGGCGGAGTAACAAAGAATGTCACGCTTCCGATAACCGTCAGAGACAGCTCCGCTCTTCTCGGAATTGAGCTTTCAGCAGGAGATAGCTCGATTTACGTTTACGGAAGCACGGGTATTTCCCTTAAAGCGAAAATGCAGAGCGGAAACATCATAACTGTCCCCGAAGAATATATTACCTGGAATATCTCCGAACCGTCCTTTGCAGAGATTGAAGCCGGTTATATTATAGGTAAGGCCGTGGGCTCGGTTACGGTTACGGCATTGGTAAGCAACGATTTTAAAGACGGTGCAGAAAGCGTTGAAATTCCCCCTGTTGTAATCGATGTTGTATGGGATGCAACGGTTGACCCCGCGATTTATACTCTTGAAGAACGCGAAAATGCAATAAATAATGCCAAGAAGTATTCATGGGCAAAAACGCAGGTGAAAACAGCAGTTGACAATGCCGATAAATATCTTGCAAGCTTTGACGCAGTTTATGCAATGATCTCGCCCGAGGGTATTCCGAGGTGCCGTCTTGCAAGGCATACATACGACCCGATGGTGTATTTCTGCGGCTACTGCGGCTATAACATCGGCGAAAACGTAAGTATTTACGGCTGGAGTGCAGATCCGATATCCCGTCCGTGGAAGATTCAGTGCCCGGATTGCAAGCGCCTTTTCCCGAGTAATGACTTCGGCTCGTTCTACGAGCTTGGTCTTTCGGAAAGTAAGACGTATTGGAACTACCTTGATGCATTACAGAAGCATCACGAGCTTTTCGTTTGTGAGGATGTAAAGGCAGGAAATGAATGTAGCCATACCGCACCGGCGGAATCGGCACCCGAGCCGGGAAGCACAGCGTGGATTGCGGCTGACCCGCGTGACGCGGAGTGGTATGAATATTACGGCTATGGCGTTGAGGGCGGATACCTCACTAACGACATTTACAATGAGATGGACGCAGGCTGGGGTGTTGACGATGGCTTCGGATATAAGCAGAAGTATGTTTCAACTCCCGGTGAGATAGGATATCACAAGCTCTATTATAACGACGGCGAAGGATATGCACGCTATAACGACGGAACCCACGACGGTCCTGTTCAGCACACATATCTTGCATATTATCTCCATGAGGGAATCTGGTTTGGCGGCGGCGGTTCAAAATCCGCATATGTCGTAAGAAAAGCGCTTACTGCTTTCCGTGACGCATTCCTCTACACGGGCGACGCAAAGTACGGGCGAGCGGGCGCAATAATGCTCGACCGCATTGCGGATATCTATCCTGCGTTTGACTGGTATCAGTGGCACACCTTCCGTGGCGACCAATACAGGGGAAAGATAACCGACCCTGCCTGGTCGCATCATATGGATGAGCTTTTCTCGTCCTGCTACGATGCATTCCTTCCTATTTACAACGACAGACAGGTTATAGATACTCTCTCAAAGAGAGCGCTTTATAAAATGGATGAAAACGGAAACTATATCCTTGACGATGAAGGAAACCCGATTCTCACCAATGCGAAGGATACCCCCGGTGCTCTCAGGAAGAATGTTGAGGACGGAATACTTCTTGAAACCTTCAAATCCGCAAAGGAATGGGAGGTTGAAGGTAACTTCGGATCGACGAAGAAGGCAGTTGCAATGGCGGCTGTCGCCTTAAACAAGATGCCTGAAACAAAAGAAATGATAGACTGGCTCATGCAGACCGATGATGTTTTCTATAACACCGGAGAAAACAAGGGCGACCGAAAGGGCGGAAATGTAAATAAGCGACTTATTGAGATGGTTGACTATGACGGTCACGGAAATGAAAACTCATCTCACTACAACGGAACCTGGGTAACAAACTTAAGCGGTGCGGCGGAGGTGCTTGCAGGCTATAAGAAGTATCCCGAGGTTGACCTTTATAAAAACCCGAAGTTTATAAAAATGTTTACAGCTCAGATGCGATCGATGCTCGGCGGCTACTATGGAGCCCAAATTGGCGATACGGGCTATACCGCATCACAGTATCAGTATTCTGATTTTGCATCGGCAGTTACTGCGTTTAACATCACAGGCGATATAGAGATAGGAAAGATGCTTTATCTCTACAATGAGCTTTACAATGGTGGAGACGAAGAAAAGCTCCGCGGCACAATCTTTGATGCAGACCCCGAGGGCGTTGCAGAAAAAGTAAAAGCTGTTGTTGATGAACACGGCGAGTTTGACCTTTCCGGCACGATGATGGCAGGCTTTGGATTCTCGGCTCTTCGTGCTGGCGCGAAG
>JAFQGO010000068.1:0-6467 GCA_017398225.1 Oscillospiraceae bacterium
AAAACCGCGGAAATTGAAGTTTACGGGAATGTTTTCTCCAACAGAATCGGAAATCGAGTAAGTGACATTATCAGCCGTAGAATAAACAATGTAATCCATCCTGCCGTTCTTAAGCTTTACCTTAACAGCTTTTGCACTATTGTCGTCAACCTCTCCAGCGTTCGCTGTCATCACAACACTTTCCATACTCTCGATGTATTCCTCACCCTTGTACGGTTCAAGCACGGAGGTGTAGAGCGTATCAAGATTCTTGCCCTCGCGGTGAATGAACATATAGTCAAGTCCGGTAACGTTCTTGTTTGATGCCGTTCGCGGTGCGTAGCCGGTGGTTATCGCAACCTCGCTCGGTGTCCAGTCGTTAAGTGCGATAAACTTGAGATTGAGACCTTTGGAATCTGCAACCTGCTTGTTGAAGTCTGTTTGCTTAAAGTTTACAGAGAAATTACCGTTCTCCACATTTTCCGCAAGATTTACATTCGTAAGCCACGTGTATCCGATTCGGTATTTTGTTATATAATTGGTGTTTGTGCTGTTTCCGTTCGGGTCAGGACCGTAAAGAACCGGCTGTTCATTTCCCTTTTCATCGATATATGTTTCGCCTATACCGGCGTAGGTGTATTTACGGTACACGCCTGTACTGTCATACATACCGTCCTTACCGTTCTCATCGAGCTGCGGCACAAGCGTTAAATCTTCCGACGTGAAGCCGTTATGCGATTGCGTATGGAAGCTGTAGATGTGTCTGTCTCCGCCCTTAATGCGGAAGAAATCCACTGTGTAGCTGGCTTCATCAGATGCCGAAACAGACACCGCAGTTCTTCTGTAGATATCTGTTTTGTCATAGACTGCCGACGCTTCAACATCTACAAGCTTAACCCTGTCTGTGCTGTCAAAATGAAGCGGATTTCCGCCTGTAATGCTCTTTTGTCTTTCATCTCCGACAAATACTGTATTATGCGAGAGAGTATTATCTACCCACTGATATCGGTTTTCATCAGCGCCTGTTGCCTCCGGGTATCCGAGGTCAGGTGTGAAGTTAAAGCCGTAAGCATCAATCCCGAGCTGAAGCGCATCCTGGTGTGCGTGTGAGGTATTTGTTCTTCCGTAGTACATCCACACATCACCGCGGTAATCAGCGTCTGCCGCTGCTCCGCTTGCTTTTATAACCTCGCCGCCTCTGAGAACAGCAAGACCGAAGCCCGTGAGATTCTCACTCTCAAGCATGAGCTCGCCGTGCTCATCTATTATATCCTGAATTTCTCCTGCCAGCGTTGAGTTGTCTGTGAATATATCCACATATATATCGTCGAGGTCACCGCCAACACTGTAGTAATAATTTTGGGCAAGCCAAATTCTGTTCTTATCTTCTTTATCGAGCAAAGAGAAAGCAAGAAGAGTTTCCGGTGCCGGATTGTGAATGCCTTTGCTTGCAGTTCCTCCGGAATCGCCTATCTGCAGAGTATAGCCGTTTCCGACCGTCTCTTTTATTATAGAGTCAAACATCTTCACATATTTCGGATTTTTCATCAGGCTTATAGGTGTATCTTTTTCATAACGCGCAAGGAGAGAAGCAATCTCTATGGTGTTAGAAACCCATCCGCTGTTATAGCCCGCAGCCACTTCATTTCCAAATCCGTCGCGGCAAACATCCTTTATGTATTTTGACAACAATTCTCCGCCGGTACACTCGGTATATGCAGTTCTTGAAGTTGACAGATAAACAGGGTCTTTAACCGATGCTGACTTGTATGTACTCGGTTTGCACAGCCATTCAAACATATCTCCGGATTCGGGATATGTATCAAGTGCAACAGCCGCAAGAGCCGCCGAATATTGATGTGACCCAAAGTTACCTCCGATACGCGCAGTGTATACTGCGTCAAGTACCTCCCGGACAATACCGTTCTCGGCATTTTCCAAAATCAATTCTCCGCTTGTCTTCGGGTTTTTCATTCCGTATTCTGCGGATTTCTTTGAAAGGTAGCTTATAACCTGCGGGTCGTCCATCATGGGATAGAATGCATCATATGCTTTGACAAGGCTTTGCACCAAAAAATTCTCCCAGATACATCCGATCACCTTACCCGTATATACAAAACCATGTGAATGAGAATACGACAGGCTTACCTTTTGAATGTTAAATTCCGGATAAAGGTCAGCAACGCGGTCAGTGAGAATTGCACCTGCGCGTCCGTATTTCGCATCGCCCGTATAAAGATATGCTTCCCGCAAATCATCGAGGATTTTCTGGTATGTATCATCTCCCGTAAGGCGCCATACTCTATGCGTATAAAAAGCAATCGGTGCCCATTTCGGATTGGTACTTACACTTTCACTTGACCCCGGCACACCGTCGCGCGGGGACCAGCCGAAGCCGTCATCCACCATCCATGTGCTGTCCTTTTCTGTATACAGTTCATTGTAAAGATAACCCTCTTTGTTCCCATAGCCATAATATGCCTTCCATTGCTCACTTCCGAACTCGCCGGACTCTTCTATGCTGAGATCACCGAACAGCTCACGGTGGCGTGCAAGTGCCGTTTCGCGCGAGAAGGTACCGTTTGCTTTATTGAGCCCAAGCTCATAGAAGCTTCCGAAATCGTTGCTCGGGAATAAGCGCTTACAGCTTGTGCACTGAATCTTCCACGGACGGGTAAGCGGATCAACGCCCCATGAGTATGAGCCGGTTGTCGTTCTTATGTCCACCCCGCACCAAGGGCAGTTATATTGCATCGCCGGAGTCGTTTCAGTAGCATTCACCGGAGCATTATATGTGCTTATCGTATATGAACGAGGAACCCCTTCACCCGGCATAAGCTCATATAATTTATCGAGATTTTCAACCCATTTATCAGCACGGGCTATCGCCGATTTCTGAAGGCTCTTTGCCCAATCATATTTTTTTACATTTTCAAGTGCCTTTTCGCGCATTTCCTGAGTGTATATCGTTGGTTTTGTTTTTGCCGAGCCGGATACAACCTCCGCTTCGCATTCAAAAGCTTTTCCTTCGATATTTGCCGACACCTTTACCTTGCCTGTTCCCCGGGATACATAATGAACATATCCGTCAACATCAACAGACACAATTTCCGGAGTCAGACTTTCATATGTGAACGCGTTGCCGGAGATATCCGCCGTGCTTCCATCGTTATTTATTCCGGTGACAAGGATGCGCGAGCCGTCATCATCAAGAAGGAAAACAACGTTATCCTCTGTTTTTGCTTCAATTGAAGAAAGCTTTACGCTTTCAACATTTACGGTCTTTGATACAGGTACTGTTTTATTGTTAAAGGTCACCTTTGCAGTTATCGTTACCGCGCCTTCTCCGAGCGCCTTGAACACACCGTCATCAACCGTTGCGATATTTTCATTCGAGCTTTCAAATGTAATGCTTGTTATATCCCGCTCTGAAACTTCACTGCCGTCTGAGAGAATCGCCTTTGCAGCAAGCTTTTTTTCGCCGCCAACGAAATACCGGGCAGCTTCGTCAAGGTTTAAGTCAACTTTTTCAAATGTAAGCTCATTTACGGTTATTTCAGTTTCTCCTAATACATTCTTTCCATCCACTGTTCCCGAAGTAGTAAGCTTGGCTTTTCCCGGTTTTAAAGCTTTAAAGCTTCCGCCCGAGATGGAAATCACGCTTTCGTCCGAGCTTGTTACCGCAAACTCTGCCTCAACCGCTCCGTCGCTCGATATAAGCGGAGGATAATATTCTCCGCCGTTTTCAAGCATGAGCTTTACTTTATAATCTCCGCTTTCTCCCGCCGCAAGATTTGTTCTTGTCACTTCAACCTGTACCTTCTCAACCTCACTGAGCGCGGCACGTCCGGTGAATTTCACACCCTTTATAAAACGGTTGGCAACTGCGCCATTTGCATTCCTGATAAGAAGCGTATGCTTGCCGCCTTTCAGCTCAACGGAACGAACGAGAGCTTCTTTTACCGTATCGGTTTCATTGGTATCCGAATGAGCGTCAAAGCTTCCGACATATTTCCCATCAACATAGAAGTTTATGACTGTACATGAGGTGTTTCTCATAACACCAAGAGTTATATCGTAATACCCGTCTGCCGCTGTAGTAAAATCAACGGCAAAATCGCCGGTTCTTGAAAGAAAAAGGAAATCTTTGGCTTCCCCCTGAATCCTTGCTGAATTCGAATCTCCGGCAAAATAGTTTGCAGCAGTCTGCTCTGTGTTCAGGCTCCAGTTTATGCCGTGGGTGTACTTTGTAAAATATCCGCTCTTAGTTCCTACAGATACTGTGGTTTCACGGGCAACAGCGTCATTGAAATATATCTCAAAGCTCGGAACTATCGGTTCTTCCGATACCGCGAGGTTAAGTGATTTTGAAAGTGTTACATCTCCAAGCTTCACCGTAACCGTAACGATGAAATCACCGCAGCTTACAGGAGTAATAACGCCTTCGTCCGAAACTGTTGCAATATCTTCATCCGATGTTGTATAGGTAATTTCAGCACTGCTGAGGTCGGCAGTAGTTCCGCCGGTCATTTTGCCGGAAACACTGAGCTTCATTCCATCGGCATCATCAAGCAGGACATATGCGTTTTCAGTATTAAGGTCAACGGATTCGAGTTCAGGCTCCTTAACGGGAGCGAGGGTGAGGCTGTAAATAACCATATTTCTTGTATCAGTTGTCTCGCTTCCGCTAAATCCGACAGGGCGGATGAAGAGATAATATGTTCCGTCCTCAAGTGTCCTGGAGGAAAGCTCAGCAAGATTTGCTTCATATGTCCTAGAATCCTTATACAGATCAATCCTTGAAGCGATTTTATACTCATCACCAAGTGCCTTTATATATGCTTTATTGACCGCACTTGCAGCATCTCCATTGCTTGCGGCGTTTTTAAATTCGAGGTCAGCCGCTGTGTAACCTCCTGCCACCACATCCTCTTTTACAAGATAAATGTCCACTATTGGCGAGGTTTTGTATAAAGCGTGGCTGAGAGTAGGAATATACGTTCCCTCTGCTGCTGAAAACTTAAGCGCAACAAACGCCAAATTGTTTTCGACCTCATCTTTAGACATACCAATATTTACCAGATTCTTGTTGCAGTTAACCGATGTGATATGGTTATGTGCCGCAAACGCCCATTTATCTGAGTTCGTATATGTAAGCTCATCTATTTCGGTATACCCCTTACTGACAATAGCATCTACTTTTATACCTGCGGTTGTTGTTCCGTCGTTTGCATATTGCCAGCCGAAATTGTAAGCAAGTGTTTTTGCCTCATCTGCCGCGTATACCATTGTGGGCACAAGCCCGAGAATAAGCGCGAGGGAAAGAATGACTGATAATAGTTTTTTCATTTTCTGTTACCTCCGTTTTTTGTTTTATATTTTGCACGGTATATATTGTACCGAAAACAACATAACTTTGTTCTACAGCTCTATCTGCTGTTCTATCCAGCCGCAGGCCGCGTAGCTGTTACCCTCAAAGCTTACTCGCCTCAGAAGGCTTGCAGTTTCTTCGTTCGGACCGTCGGGACCTCCGCTCTGCGCCGACCACCAAAAGGTTTCGGCACCGCATTTGTGAGCGCATCGCAAAATATTACACATCTGATTTTTAAGCGTGTGCCAGGTCGTCAGCATAATTCCGGAAAGCTTATGTTCAGAAATTGTATCAATATAAGCACCGAAATTTTCAGGATCAAGCCACGGCGCTCCGAGAAGCTCATGGCCTTTGTCCTTGAGAAGCAAAAGCGATTCTACCGGAGCCTGCTTTACGTCATACTGCCAATCTACCATAACGGTTTCCATTGCAAGAGAGGAAATAAGCTTTTCGCTTTCTCCGGCTGTACAGTTGCGAACATATATTTCAGGCAATTGATTTTTTTCAAGGAACATATCCATCCAGATCATCGGCTTTCTGCCCTCTGCCGCAACCTCACATGTAAGGTCGCGGAGATAATCCGGAAGAGCATTTACGATTTCATCACAATGCGCGGCATAATATGCTTCGTCGCATCCGATGTGGAAATATTCCGTGTCGCCGAACAGATCGTACAGCTCTTTGCGGATTTGGCGCTGCAAATTCCTTACCTTTTGCGATGTTATATCCCACACCCAGCCGTCGGGTGAGAAAAGCGGTTGCAGCCTTGGGTTCTGGTCAAGCACAACGTGCTTACCAAACCAGTTGCGCGACGCAGAGGCATGCCCGAGCATATTAAACATCGGTATCGGTTCCATACCAAGCTCGCGGATTTCACGGACTATCTCCTTTGCTTCACCTTTTGTGAATGCATTCGGCCATGCAAGCTCTTTTAAACAGTCGAAGCGCAAGGTTCCCCAGAATTCAACAACAATATGCGTGTACTGGCACATACCTATAAGGCGTATAAGCTTTTTTATGTAATTCAAGCTATTTTCAGGAAAGACGCAGATATGTATCATTCGTTTTCGATTTTATAGCCGCTGCGCGAATCCATGCATCTTAGCCTGAAGCGCTC
>JAFQGO010000069.1:0-3755 GCA_017398225.1 Oscillospiraceae bacterium
CTTCAAATCCTGAAGTAATTTCCGTTACGGACACAGAAGCGGCACTTGACAGCGCAAAAATCTACGCCTCCGGTTATAAGCCGGTATATACACTTACGGCTCTTCGGTCAAACGCAAGCGCAATTATCACAGTTGAAGCAATTGTAGATGGCAAGAGCATTGCCTCAAAAGAATTTACTGTTTTAGTTGCAAAATCAGATGCTGATACATATGAGCCGTCTGCATCATTTGCTTGGGGAACAACACTTCCGAGTATGCTTGTTGCAGGCAACGTTAGTGTTGCGGAAAAAGACGGAGTTCCTGTTAATGTCGGAAGTATAACAGCATCGAAAGGAACAACCTATACTCTTTCTGCAAAAAACGAGATTGTTGATGGCGATACGACATATAAATTTATCGGATGGAAGCGTGGTGTAACGAGTAACGGAGCAGCGGCGTTCATCGGATATGAAACAGAGGATGAATATACAGTCTGGTCAAACACATATATCACGGCTGTCTACGATAAGATAAGTGATAGCGACGAAAAACGCGTGGAGTTCTATAACCAAGACAGCTATTATCTTGGTTATATGACGGAATCACAGTTTGAAGCAAACGGGATTCCGACAAAGACCCCAAAGCTTTTGGGCCATACCTTCTCAAAGTGGCAGTATGTGGATGCAAATGGTGAGACTAAAGAGTTTACTGCTGATACTAAACTGACTGAGAACGTCACACGCGTTGTAGCGTTGCAGATACCGACAAAAGTGACGATTACGTATAAAAATGAAAATAACGAAGTAACTGAGGAAAAAACATACGATTACGACGGGGTAGTAGATGCTCTGGCAGACAGCGGAATATCCGATGTAACATACTGGACGATTCTTGCCGGTGATAATGAAAAAACAGTGAGAACAAGCAACGGGTATAGCTTTTACGCATGGGCAAATACAACTCTTAAAGGATATACCGGAGAGGTTACCGAAAAGTTACCCAAGGCTGTTCTCCATAATACACCGCATGATGATTCATATATGATAGAGTATGACATATACAGCAAAGCATATACAATAGTTGAGACGGGAATACTACTCGGAGACTCCGAGAGCATATCACTTCTTTCCTGTGAGAAAAAATACACCTCTGCAAAGGGTGGTCGTGCGCATGGTCAGTTTGCTGCACCGCATGAAAATTATGACTATGTCCGCGGATATATCATATACAAGACAAATGAAACCGGTGCGATCAGCGTAGTTTACACTGATGCTATCACAACGGGCAAATAAAGTATATAATACGGACGGAGTATTTCCGTCCGTAAACTAACTACAGGAGGTACATATGAAAAAAAGATTATTATCTCTACTTCTCGCATTTTCCATGCTACTTTCATTTATGCCAATATTTCCTACAGTTGCGGCAGAAGTTACGGAGGGGTTTAAGTTTGTGTACAAATTTAACCTTGACGGATCAAAAGGAACACGTCTCAATACCTTTGACTATGGATATACACATAATATGTGGACTCTCTCTTCGCAGAGCTCTGAAACAATGTATAATAAAACGCAGACACACGCAGACTTCGGAATACAGTCAGGCGTAAGTTCTTATTCAGATAGCGAATGGTTGGCGTTTGATTTAAACGTTCCGTTCACGGGTGATTATGCAGTGAGCCTCATTCGCGGAACAAGCCATACTCTCGGAGGATACGGAAATGTCTGGTTGTTTCGTCCCGGAACGGAAATTACTGCAGAACTTCTTTCCGAGACCGCTCCGCTGAATACAGAGGAAATTTCTTATTACGGCAATGGAACAAGCACAAAGCAGTGCTCGCCTATGGTCCTTTCTAAAGACTTTGAGATAGACGAAGCAGGAAAATGGATAATGGTATTCAAACCCACTCGTAACGGAGCGGGTGCCGACGGAATCGAAGAAGGAGCACCGGGAGACTCTGACGATGAGGGGTGCCGTATGTACATTTCTTCCGTAACTTTCACCGCAGCAGATAATCTTGCCGTCGTGCAGGTTGTACCGCAGAGCACATCGCTTGAAATACACGAAGGTGCGTACAAAACCGTATATATTACAACTTATCTTTCCGATGGATCTGTTGCCGATGATGCAGTTTGCGATATCACATTTGAAAGCTCAGATGAGAGCGTTGCAGAAGTGAGTGAGCTCGGTCTTGTCAGCGGTGTGAATGAAGGCAGTGCAAAAATAAAAATCATAGCAAGAAAAGGAATATCATTTGCAGAATCCGAGGTCAACGTAAATGTTATAAAAAACGCTACTCCGGCAAATACTCTTTCTTCAGTTGAAGTTGAGGTCAAGGACGGCTATGCGTGCATAAAATCCGCTAAAATGACAAATGGCGATGATGCCGATCTTACAAATGCAAAAATAATCTACGGCATTGAAAATCTCGACGTAGCGGGTATTGACGAAGTGACGGGCGAGATTATCCCAGGAAAGACGGAAGGACGCGCAATTGTTTATGCAACGGTAATTCTTGATGGTGTATCTGTCACTGGAAAGACGGAAACGACGGTAACTCCTTCAACTGCTGCGGCAAGCGGAGTAAAGACCTCTTACGATTTTTATCAGGTTGATAAAACCGGTTGGGCTGCAGCGAATATTATCGAAGGTAACACTGCACACAACAACGACAGTTTTGTCAAAGCAGGCAGTGATGTCTGGTTCATAACAGATGAGTACACAACCGATGCTTGGGAGTGGGCATATACAAATCATAGAAATAATGATTTCGGATGGCAGAAAAACGTCGCACTTCTTGATAATAAGCCGAACACACTGCGTTTTGTTCTGAATAAAAAATGGATTGCACTTCGCATAGATATCCCCCAAAACGGTTTATACTGGCCAATATTAAGTTCTCTGAAATCAAAAGCCGAAAGCAATGGGAAACTTGATGTTTATATTTTCCCGGAAAGCGAGCTTTCGGACACAAATGCGGATGAGCGCATCGGATATGTGGATGTAAACACATATATTAAAGATAAGGATGCTCACGCATCTGTGAATTTCAAAAGTGCAGATGATGATTTTACAAATACAACTGAGGCTCTTCCCAAAATAGAGCTTAAAGCAGGGAAAAATATTCTCCTTTTTGAGAATGCCACAGGTTCTCCTGCAAATACACATTATGTTTCATCGCTCACTCTCGATGGAACAAATGCGCTTCGTATCGTAAACTTAAACCTTGAATACGAAAGTTTCGATTTCGGTAATGGAGAGAGCAAAAGTGATTCTGAGATTTCTGCGCGCCTGTGTGACGGAACCCTCGTGGATAAAGCTGATATGTCCATTACTTACGGTTCGGACAACGAAGATGTTGCAACTTTTAAAAACGGTGTTGTCACAGCGGTAGATTGCGGAACCGCTGAGGTTTTTGCAACAGTGTCATATGGAGAGACAACTCTCACATCGCGCAAGACAATCACAGTAACGGACACTAGTGGTGTTCGCAAGCTTCACGTGTCGGCAGGTGACGCAGTTGCCTACGAAGGGGAAAAACTTCCTCTGTCGGCATATGCGGAAATGAACAGTGGAAAAACCATCCCCGTTGACAACAGTGAGATTGAGTTTGAAATCGTTGAAGGAGCCGGTCGTCTCCTTGCAGGAGGCTATGTGACCAATTCCGAAGATATTTCCGATCCTGAAACAGTAAAGGTCGTTGCACGTACATCGATTCTTGGTGAGATGTGCGAAAGCGACCCGATCGAGCTTGTTTTTAAACCAAGCACATTCAA
>JAFQGO010000070.1:0-8185 GCA_017398225.1 Oscillospiraceae bacterium
CTCCTCTATTTTCAGGCTGTAGCAGGAGATATGCTCGGGGGATAGCGCAATTGCCGCGTCAAGGGAGTCGAGAAAGCTTTCCACCGTCTGCGAGGGAAGTCCGTACATAAGGTCGAGCGACAGGTTTGAAAATTTCGCACGGCGCGCCATCTCAACCGCTGCGCGAACATCGTCAAACGTGTGGGTGCGTCCAAGCACACGAAGCTCTGCGCGGTCGGCAGACTGCATTCCGAAGGAGAGGCGGTTAAAGCCTGCGCGGCGGAGCCGTTTGAGCATCGGGTAGGTAACGGAATTCGGGTTTGCCTCACACGTTACCTCGCATTTTTCCGAGACGCGGAACGAACGGAGAATCGCGCCGAGGATTTTTATAAGATTTTTCTCACCGATTGCAGTGGGCGTTCCGCCGCCGAAGTATATTGTGTCGACCTCATAATCCGAGGAGCGCAGATGAGCCTCTGAAATATGGCTTATAACCGCATCGGTATATTCTTTATATTCATTTTTGTTTCCGCATTTTGAGTAAAAATCGCAGTAAGCGCATTTCGACAGACAAAAAGGGATGTGGATATATATGCCGAGCGGTATCATAAGGCTTTCTCCTCTTCTATTCATCAAGCTTGAGCACTGCCATGAAAGCGTCCTGCGGAACCTCAACCGAGCCGAGATTACGCATACGCTTTTTACCTTCCTTCTGCTTTTCAAGCAGCTTTTTCTTACGCGTGATATCGCCGCCGTAGCACTTTGCAAGAACGTCCTTACGCAGTGCCTTTACGGTTTCGCGCGCAATAATTTTGCTTCCGATTGTAGCCTGAATCGGAATTTCAAAGAGCTGGCGCGGGATATGCTCTTTAAGCTTTTCGGCAAGGCGGCGTGCGCGCGCATATGCCTTTTCGGAGTGAACGATAAAGGAAAGCGCGTCAACAGGGTCGCCGTTTAACAGAATATCAAGCTTTACAAGCTCGCTCTTGCGATATCCCGAAAGCTCATAGTCAAGAGATGCGTATCCGCGGGTTTTGGATTTAAGCGCATCGAAAAAGTCGTAAATAATTTCATTCAGCGGGAGATCATAGTGAATTTCAACGCGCGTCTGGTCAAGATATTTTGTATCCTTATACTCGCCGCGGCGTTCCTGACAGAGCTCCATTATATTTCCGATATATTCGGTCGGAGAGATGATATTTGCTGAAACAAACGGCTCCTCTGCCCATTCAATCTCCGAGGGATTCGGATAATTGAGCGGATTTGTAATCATAAGAATTTCGCCGTCTGTCTTTTTTACCTTATATATAACGCTTGGTGCAGTTGTTATAAGGTCAAGGTTATATTCGCGCTCAAGCCTTTCCTGAATGACCTCCATATGAAGAAGCCCCAAAAATCCGCAGCGGAAACCGAAGCCGAGAGCGGCAGAGGATTCCGGCTCATACGTCAGGGAAGCATCATTGAGCTTTAATTTATCAAGCGCATCGCGGAGATCGGGATATTTTGCTCCGTCTGCGGGATACACACCGGAGAAAACCATCGGGCGCACGGTGCGGTAGCCCGGAAGCGGCTCGGCTGCGGGATTTTCAACACCGGTTACGGTATCGCCGACCTGCGTATCGGTAACGTTTTTAATGCTTGCCGTGAAGAAGCCTACATCGCCGGCGGAAAGGCAGTTTGTCTTTTTCTCGCCGAGCGGAAGCATATAGCCGGTTTCGACAACTTCAAATTCCGCACCCGATGCCATAAGCTTTATCTTCATACCGGGGCGAAGCTCGCCCTCCATAACGCGGAGATAGACGATAACGCCGCGGTATGAATCGTAACGGCTGTCAAAGATGATTGCGCGGAGAGGCGCGCTTTCATCGCCCTTCGGTGCGGGGATATTTTTAACGGCATATTCGAGAACCTCACCGATATTTAACCCCATCTTTGCGCTTATTGCAGGCGCGTCCTCAGCAGGGATGCCGATGATATCCTCAATTTCTCCCTTAACGCGCTCCGGGTCTGCAGAGGGCAGGTCTATTTTGTTGATGACGGGAAGAACCTCAAGGTCATGCTCTATTGCAAGGTAAGTGTTTGCAAGCGTCTGTGCCTCGATTCCCTGAGAGGCATCAACAACGAGCAGTGCGCCCTCGCATGCCGCGAGAGAACGGGATACTTCGTAGTTGAAGTCAACATGTCCGGGAGTGTCGATAAGATTTAAGACATATTCCTCGCCGTCTTCGGCGATATAGTCCATCCGCACGGCACGCGCCTTTATCGTAATGCCGCGCTCACGCTCAAGCTCCATATCGTCAAGGAGCTGGTTTTCCATTTCGCGCTCGGTAACTGCCTTGCAATGCTCGAGCAGTCTGTCTGCAAGCGTGCTCTTGCCGTGGTCGATATGAGCGATAATACAAAAGTTTCTGATATTGTCCTTTTTTGCCACAGTAAGATTTCCTCGGCTTTCTTATTCGATTGTGATTGACTTGATAACAACCGGTGTTGTCGGCTTGTCGGAATAATCGGTTTCGACGGAGGCGATTTCATCCACAACCTCAATACCTTCAACAACGCGGCCGAACGCTGCATACTGTCCGTCAAGATGCGGAGCATCCTTGTGCATGATGAAGAACTGGCTTCCTGCAGAGTTGGGCATCATAGAGCGAGCCATGGAGATAACGCCGCGCGTGTGGCGGATGGGATTATCAACGCCGTTTGACTTAAACTCACCTTTGATGGTGTGACCGGGGCCGCCGGTACCCGTTCCGAGCGGGCAACCGCCCTGAATCATAAAGCCCGGGATAATTCTGTGGAAGGTGAGTCCGTCGTAAAAGCCGTCGCGGACAAGCTTTTCAAAGTTTTCCACCGTAATCGGAGCAGCCGAAGCGTCAAGCTCAAGCTTAATCTTTTTTCCGTTTTCCATTTCGATAATTACCATTATAAATATCCTCCAAAAAATATTCTATGAGAATATTATACACTGTTTTTTGAAAAAGTCAATTTTTACTATAAATACAGGCAATATTAAAAAAAATCTATTGACAAGTCACGGTAAAATATTTATAATTAAAACTAAAGTAAAAAAACGAAAGCAAAAAGAAAGTGAAACGAAAAGAAGAGGAGGAAAATTTGCAAATCCACTGCCTGTTGTGGTATACTGTATACAAATACGGTAAAAAAATCCCGATAGGAGAGGATAACAGTGGATATTGACAGCAGAAAAGATAAGATAATAGAGCTTTTGGCGGCAAACGGAAAGGTGCGCGTTACCGAGCTTGCAGAGATGTTCGGCGTCTCGGAGGTTACAGTGCGTATGGATCTTGCAGACCTTGAAGAGCGCGGGCTTTTATCGCGTGTTCACGGCGGTGCCATGAGCTCGTATAAAACGTATTACAATATGAGCCTGCAGCAGCGTCTGGGAACCAACCACGAGAAAAAGGTTGCGATTGCCGGTGCCGCCGCAGCTATGATAGAAGACCACGACACGGTGATGTTTAATTCCGGAACGACGACGCTTCTGACGTTCCGTCAGCTTCGTCCCTCTTTGAATTTAAGTATCGTCACCAACTCAATCGCAATTGCGCTTGAGGCGGGGGCAAACCCTAATTTCAATGTTGTTCTTCTCGGCGGTGATATAAATGCCAAGTATCAGTTTTCCTGCGGAAGCGATGCAAACGAGCAGATTCGCCGCTATCACGCCGACAAGCTTGTGCTTTCGGTGGACGGTGCGGATATCGAAAACGGCTTTACGACGTATTACGATAAGGAAGCAGAGCTTGATCGGTTGATGATTGAAAATTCGTCAACGTGTATCGTTGCTGCCGACTACACCAAAATAGGAAGAACAACCTTTGCAAAAATTTCGGATATCGGTGTCGCGGACTACATAATAACAAATAAAAACGCGGCAGAAGAGGAAAAGAAAAGCTTAAAAAAGTATACAAAGCTTATTGAGGTGTGAAAATGTCAGAATCCCTCTCTTTCGCGTTGAAAGAGAGGGATTTTTTAATATGAAATATGTTGCGGGTGCAGATATAGGAACAACCTCGCTGAAAATTGCTGTTTTTGATGAGAAAGGAAAGCTTATTTCCTCTGCCTCACGCGATTATACGCTCATTACGGAAGGAGAGCGCGTTGAGTTTCCGGCAGAGGGTTACTGGGAAATGTTCTCCGATGCATTTACTGAGGTCAGCCGCGGTATTGAGATTTCCGCGATCTCGGTTGATACACAGTGTGAAACTCTTATTCTTACCGATGAGGGCGGTGCGCCGCTTACGAACGCTATCGTCTGGCTTGATAACCGCGCCGAGGCCGAGGCGCGTGAGATAGAGGAAAAATTCGGAAAGAAGCTCGTTTACGAAGTAACCGGTCAGCCGGAGATTTGTGCGACGTGGCCTGCGGCGAAGCTTTTATGGGTAAAAAAGAATTTGCCGGAGGTATTTTCGAACACAAAACGTATTTTTCTTCTTGAGGATTACATTTTGTTTAAGCTTACGGGGCGTTTTGTGACAGAAAAGACGCTTCAGTCGTCAAGCCTTTATTTTGATATAAGATGCGGAGATTGGTGGGATGAGATGCTTTCGTTCATCGGAATCTCACGCAAACAGCTTCCGGAAATTTTAGGCAGTGCCGAGCTTGTCGGCGAATATAACGGAATTAAGGTTGCAACAAGCGCAATTGACCAGATAGCCGGAGCGATAGGCGCGGGCGTTACGTCAAAGAGCGTTATTTCAGAGATGACGGGCACAACAATGGCGATGTTTGTTCCGTGCGATGAGATACCGGAATACAATCCCGAAAGCATAATTCCTTGCCATGTGAATTATGACGGAAAATACGCACTCCTTTCGTGGACTCCTGCTGCGGGCCTTGCGCTTAAGTGGTTTAAAAACGGCTTCTGCGTGGATTTAAGCTTTAAGGAAATGGATGTTCTCGCGGAGGAAGCGGGAATAGGAGCAGAGGGGCTTACGTTTCTCCCGTACCTCTGCGGGTCAACTATGCCGAAGTATTCCCCCACGGCAAAAGGTGCATTTTTAGGACTTACGCTTTCGCATACGAGAGCACATATGATACGCGCGATTTTAGAAGCGGTGGCGTGTATGCTAAAAAGCAATCTTGAATATATGAATATAGAAGCTCCGGAAATCCGCTCGACAGGCGGCGGTGCATCAAGCCCGCTGTGGTGCCGGATCAAGGCGGATATGACAGGAAGAAAGATAACAACGCTCAAAAATGCAGAGAGCGCATGCCTCGGAAGCGCAATACTTGCAGGTGTTGCCGCGGGCATTTTTGACAGCGTGGTATCTGCGGCAGACGCAATTGTGGAAACCGACAAAACATATGTACCCGGCGGTGCGGATTACACCGATGTATATAAAAATTTCTGTGAAGCGGAGGAAAAAATGTTATGGGAAAAATAGCTTTTGTAGGCTTTGGTGAGGTCAACACACCGAAGGACGTTATTATTAAAAAATGCGCGGAGGCAGAAAAAGGACTCCTTGAGCGCGGACTTGATCTTGTTTCCGTTTATCCGGTAACGGACGATTATGAGGAAAACGATATAAAGGAAGCTCTCGGAAAGCTTTCGGGCAACGATTTTGACGCAATGGTTGTCTGTATTGCAGGCTGGATTCCGAGCCACGCTGTTGTGAAGATAACCGAGCAGTACCGCCATCTTCCGATGGTGCTCTGGGGACTTTGCGGCTGGATGGAGGGAGAGCGGCTTGTCACGACCGCTGACCAGGCGGGCACAAGCGCACTCCGCAAGACATTCTATGACCTTGGATATACCTTTAAATATGTTTATGATATTATCGGACTTCCGTCACGCACAGACAAGGTTGCAACATATGTAAAGGCGGCGAGCGCGGCAAAGGCACTGCGCAGCGTAAAGATAGGCCATGCGGGATACCGCGATATGAACCTTTACGGCACTCTGCATGACGGAGCATCTCTTAAAAACCGTGTGGGTGTTGAGATTGAGACATTTGAAATGCTTGAGATTTTCCAGCGCTATCAGAAGGTGACCGATGCCGAAAAGCAGGAGGTTATCGACAAATATATGTCCAAGTGGAACTTCTTAAAGCCGGCAAAGCAGGAAGGCAAGATGATGGCGGCAGGATATTTCCTCGCAATCGCGTCTCTTATAAAGGAGCGCGGATACCTTGCAATTTCCTTGAAGGATGTTGACGGAATGAAGAAGCTCTTGGGCTTCCCGCCTGCACCGATATTTATGCTTCTTTCCGATGTTCTCGGCGTTTCCACAATTCCGGAAAACGACAGCCTCGGCAACGTTACACAGACAATGGTAAAGCTTCTTACCGGTCAGTGCGGCGCGTATCTTGAGTTCTATGAGTTCTTCACAGACCGCGTTCTTGCAGGTGTTCCGGACTATGTTCCGGCTGAGATTACGGACGGTGAGACAACAGTTATGCCGGCTGCATTCGGCGAGCTGAGCGAGGGAATACTCAACGTTTCCAAGGTAAAAACAGGCGAGCTTACAATGTGCCGTCTTGTATATACAAACGGAAAATACTATATGCATATGGTAACGGGAGAGGGCGTAACTCCGCGCAAGTGGGAGGAATGCGGCTGGACACAGCCTGCACCGCAGCTTCCGGGACTTGAGATTATCCTTCCGGATGTTGAGAAGTTCACAAACAACGTGATGTGTCAGCACTATATTATCTCTTACGGTGATAACACAGCGGCCATCCGCGACCTTTGCGACATTCTCGGAATTGAGGTAATTTAAGATTATGAAGAGCGTAATATATGAGAGAAAACCGCTCGGAAATCCGCGTTTTCGATGGAAACAGCGCGAATTTGCGCTCTCAACCTTCAACTGTATCGGCAAAGATACCGATATGACAATCAAAAACTGTAAAGAAGCGGGCTTTAACCTTCTTGAGGTTGGCTGGGGAAGCCACGAAAAGGTTTGGGAGACGGTGGAAGCCTGTGAAAAGCACGGCATTGACCTTATCTTTCAGGATTTGTCTCTTTTCAGCGGTATGATGTATAAGCATGACGACCGACCGGTTGACGACAATGTTATCCGTGAAACTGTAAGAAAGCTTAAGGAAAAGAAGCACACCGTCGGCTTTTACGTCTGGGATGAGCCGGTGTATGACTATCTCTTCCGCGAGGCAAGACGCCAGAGCGATATAATTCTGAAGGAGAATCCGGATGCTCTTATGTTCTCGGTTTTCCCGCCGAGCTATAACCCCGGACCGACGTGGGATAACGGAAAGTATTACGATGCGTTTGAGCAGTACATAAAAGAGCTTGAGCCGCCGGTTCTGTCGATGGACTATTACCCTATCGGCAATTATTGCGGGCTTTATCCCGGGCTTGAATATACCGAGGAAATGCAGCTTGACGATTCGCCGATGTGGCTTGACCTTGCAGTTGCAAGAAACCTTGCGCGGAAATACAATCTGCCGTTCTGGTTCTATTACCAGTCCTGCCATGTTTATAAGACGGACGTTAAAATCACATTCCCGATGGTGCGTATGATGATGTATGCCGGGGCGCTTTACGGCGCAAAGGGACTGCAGAATTATACCGTTACGGGAACGTGTTACGGTCTTCATCCGGAGACACCTTATCCTACAGAGAGGACCGTTCTTATTGCAGATGGCACAAAGGGTGATTTCTTTGATGAGCAGAAGAAAATCCACGAGGAATTTAAAATGCTCGGAAACACACTTCTCGCTCTTTCAAACCGTGCGGTATACCACAGCAGTGATGTTAAGGTTTACGGCAAATACGGCGAAATTTATAAGGATTTTGAGGATAATATCGCAGACAGCAAAATCCTCTCCGGCAATCTCCCGAGGCGCACCTCTGTCGGTGAGCTTTGCGATGATTACGGCAATGATTACCTGTTTGTTTTAAACCGTGATTTTGAAAAAGAGCTTTGTGCGGATATTCCGCTCTCGGGTAGCTTCAATATATATGAGGTAAGCCGTGAGGACGGCAAGCAAGGGCTTGCCGGCGAAAACGCGGATAAAATAAGCGTTTCTCTCGCTCCGGGCGATGCGGTTCTTTTCAGAGTGCAGCCGGCAGATGAGGAGAAGTTCATTGCAGAGTATAAGCTAAGTGAATAATTGAAAGGATGATCTAATATGTCGAACAAATATTTAATCGGATGGTCGGAAGTTGATATAACTCCGGATAAAAAGATAAGCCTTGCCGGTCAGTTTTACGAGCGCGTTTCAGA
>JAFQGO010000005.1:0-6551 GCA_017398225.1 Oscillospiraceae bacterium
AACATCCAGAAGGTAATTGAAGATTTCCGCAGCCGCGACATTTATATGAGCGATGGCCCTTACTCCCGCGAGCTTGATTTGTGGTCGGAAGTAAGCCGCCGCAGACTGGATAGATAAAAAATCCCCAAAACAGGTTTAAGGCAGGTTTAAGGCGATGCCTTGAACCTGTTTTTTTGTGCATAAATTTACAAGTTCTGCTGCAACGCCAAAGCTTGATTATCAGAGGTGTTTGTGCTATAATTTAAATAATAGAATTCAAGGAGAGATAATGATGGACACAAAGCGTATTTGCAGTTTGATTGAAGAAAGAAAAGAGGAGCTTTTTGAGCTTCTTGGCAGCCTTGTCAGAATAAATTCCGAGAATTTCAGCACCGGAGGAAATGAAGAGGAATGCGTAAAGTACATAGATAAGCTTTGCCGTGAGCTTGGGTTGGAAAGCGATGTTTATTCTCCGATGGAACTTCCGGGTTTTTCCGAGCATCCGGATTATATTGCGGGGCATAATCTTGAAAACCGTCCGAATGTCGTTGCGCGCTGGCAGGGCGAAGAAAACGTTGATGAGCTTATGCTTATGGCGCACACAGACACTGTTGTTATAGGTGACCTTGAAAACTGGGAGATGGATCCTCTTTCGGGAGAGGTACGTGACGGCAAAATCTTCGGCAGAGGTGCCTGTGATGATAAATATGCAATTGCGGCAGCTCTTTTTATAATAAAGCTCTTAAAGGAAGAGGGCTTTGTTCCGAAGAAGAATTTGCTCTTCGCCGGATACTGCGATGAAGAACGCGGCGGCTCACACGGTGCAATGGCGGCTGTTATGAAATATCCGTGTAAGCGCATTGTAAGCATGGACGGCAGAGATCAGATATGGCACTGCGGCTCCGGCGGCGGAGAGCTGAAATATCTGTTCCATACAAAGGACACTGTTGACAGCGCTCTTGCTGCGGCAAAGGCACTTCCAACAGTGCTTGAAGTGGTTGAAACATTTGCGGATGCACGCAAAAAAGAGCTTGAAGCCAACCCGTATTATGCGGGAACAATTATTCCGCAGACATCTCTGCGTTATATGGGCGTCCGCGCGGGAAATCACGGTGCAGACCTCGGTAAGGGTGAGGTTCACTTTGTGTTTTATACAGACAAGACTAAAGACGAAATTTATGCCGAGCTTCACGAAATTGAAGCTATCCTGACAGAGCGCCTTGCTCCGCTCGGCATTGTCGGAGACGGTTTTGTGCCCGAAACCAGATTTTTCCACTATGTACATACTGAGCCGGACAGTGAGGATATTAAGAATATGCTTGAGGCATCGCGAGATGTGCGCGGTATTGAACCGATAGTTTGCGGCTCGTGCCTTTCCGACCTTTCCGTTATTTCAAAATACGGAAGCAACCGTGCATTTGCATTCGGCGCAGGGCGTGATTTCAGCCAAAAGGGCGGTGCACATCAGCCCAACGAATATATAGAGTGCGATAAGCTCGTGGAGTACACGAAGATTATTGCGGCATACGTTATCCGCACATTGGGATAAGAATATGAAATCTAATTTACACACTCACACAACCTACTGTGATGGAAAGAATAATCCGGAAGATATTGTTCTTTCTGCAATAAAGCACGGATTTGATTCAATCGGCTTTTCCGGGCACGGATATACGGATTTTGATCCCTCATACTGTATGAAGGATACAGACGGATATATTCGTGAAATAAAAGCCCTCCGCGAAAAGTATAAGAAGGACATCTGCACATATCTCGGCATTGAAGAAGATGCTTTTTGCCTTACGGACAGAGATAAATTTGACTACATAATCGGCTCGTGTCATTATATCTGCAAGGACGGAAGGTATTATCCGGTTGATTCAAGCATCGAATGTATGAAAGAGTGCGTTTCGGCATTCGACGGGGATGTGCTGAAGCTTGCCGAGGCATATTATTCATCGTTTTGTAAGTACATATTGAGCCGCAAGCCGGATATTATAGGTCATTTTGACCTTATAACAAAGTTTGATGAGGCAGAGCCGATGCTCTTTCTTAACAATGCAGAATATATAAAGCTTGCAACCGGATATATAAAAAAAGCGGCGCAGTCGGGCTCTCTCTTTGAGGTAAACACCGGTGCAATTGCGCGCGGATACCGAAAAACTCCGTATCCGCAGCAGGAGCTTCTTTATACGCTTTTGAAGCTTGATGCGGGTATCGTGCTATCGTCGGACAGCCATAGCGCAGACACGCTTGACTTCGCGTTCCCGGAAGCAAAAGCTTTGTTGCGCGACATAGGCTTTAGGTATACATATGTGTTGCAGAATAATGAGTTTGTGAAAGACTGTCTATAAGAAAAGAGGCTTGGAACGTGGCGAATTTCAAAACGAATGCAATGCGGATACTTGATTCCGCTAAGGTAAACTACAAGGTTTATACATATGAGAGCGGCGGGGATTTTGACGGTCAGTCCGTTGCACGAAAAATCGGTGTGGATGAAAACTGCGTTTTTAAAACGCTTGTTACCGTTGCTCCGTCGAAAAATCACTATGTTTTTGTTGTGCCGGTTAATCGTGAGCTTGACTTAAAGGCGTGCGCGCGTGCGGTCGGTGAAAAGGCGGTTGAGATGATTGCCGTAAAGGATATCAATAAGGTGACCGGTTATATACGTGGCGGATGCTCGCCGATAGGTATGAAAAAACAGTATGTAACGGTGGTTGACAGCGCGTGCTTGTCTCTTGAAAGAATGGTGTTCAGCGCGGGGAAAATAGGCTATCAGGTGGAGCTTGCGCCGTCTGATTTGCTTTCCGTAACCGGAGCAAAAACCGACGATGTTGCAAGATAGGAAAGGAAGATGAATATGAGAAAAAAGCTTCAGGATAAGATGTTTGAGGTAAGCTATTTATTTGAGCTGCTTATATCGGTAATAGTCGGAGTGGCGATACTTATTTTTGCCGTTCGGCTTGTTGTTGATATGTTTGATATGTCCCTGTATTCAAAGGGGGCTGCGGCTCTTGTCACAGTGCTGGACGATGCAATAATTCTTGCAATCGGTGCCGAGCTTATAAAAATGCTCTGTAAGCACACTCCGGAAACGGTTATTGAGGTGCTTGCCTTCGCGCTTGCGCGTCAGCTTATTGTAGGACATGCCGCGCCGCTTGAAAATCTCATAACGGTAGTGGCTATTGCAGTTCTCTTTGCAGTAAGAAGATTTTTGCTGAATCGCCACGATATGGTCGAAACTCCCGACGGGCTTGTGGAGATTGAGGAAAAAGAAGAAGTGCCGGATGTAATACCGTTTTGATGAGGGGAAAACACTATGAAAATTGTAATTCTTGATAAAAACACTGTCACTAACGGAGATTTGTCATTTGCGCCGATTGAGGCGCTCGGTGAGGTTACGGCGTATGATGCAATGGCGCACGAAAAGCTGGCGGATGCCATCGGCGATGCGGATGCCGTTATATGCAATAAGGCGGTATTGAGCCGCGATGTGATAGAAAACTGCCCGAAGCTTAAATACATCGGTCTTTTTGCAACGGGATATAACAATATAGATATCGCATATGCACGTGAGCGAGGTATTGCGGTGTGCAATGTTCCGGGGTATTCAACACAGTCTGTTGCACAGCACACCTTTGCATTTATCCTTGCCCTTGCGGGAAGCACGTGTGAATATACCGAGTCCACCCGCAACGACGGTTGGATAAAATCACACACATTTTCGTACTTCCCGTTCCCGCTCATTGAGCTTTCGGGGAAAACGCTCGGGATTTTCGGGTACGGAAGCATCGGGCGTGAGGTTGCAAAAATCGGTCGTGCGTTTAATATGAATATCATCGTAAACACGCGCTCGCCGGAAAAAGTGACGGATGCGGAGGTGGTTGCGCGTGATGAGCTTTTTGCGCGTTCGGATTTTCTAACTCTCCATGCTCCGCTCACTCCCGAGACGGAAAAAATGGTCAACGAAAAAACGCTGTCGCTTATGAAAAAGACAGCATTTCTGATAAACACCTCTCGCGGCGGCGCGATTGATGAAAAGGCACTTGCCGGGGCAATAAATCGCGGTCAGATTGCCGGTGCGGGGCTCGATGTTCTCACCGTTGAGCCGATGGCATCGGACAATCCGCTCAAATCTGCGAAAAATTGCCTTATCACCCCGCATATTGCATGGGCGCCGTTTGAGACACGTGTCCGCCTTATCGACCGCGTGGCGGAGAATTTGGCAGCTTTTGCAAACGGCAACCCAATAAATGTGGTCAATAAATAAAAGAGGAAATTAAAAATGCAGCAGACAGAAATTTTTGTAAAATCAAGCATTGACGGAACTATGCAGCCGTCGCTGTTCTATAAGTCGCCGAACAAAGGAAGACCGCTTCTTGTTGTACTTCATACATGGAGCTATGACCGATTCAATCAGCTGGGTATGGTTCCGTATGCGGAAAAGTATGATTTCAATCTGCTTCTTCCGGAGTTCCGCGGCGCAAACCTTGTATCAAATGAGCACAAAACAGATGCGTGCGGCTCGCTTCTTGCAAAGCAGGACATCAAGGATGCCGTTGAATACATAAAGGAAAACGAGGATATAGATTCGGATAACATATTTCTTCTCGGTAACAGCGGCGGAGGGCATATGACACTTCTTATGGCGGGGTATTGCCCGGAGCTTTTTAAGTGTATGTGTGCATATGTTCCGATAACGGACCTCACAAAATGGGTGAACGAAAACCCGAGGTATACAGAGCATATTCTTGCCTGCTGCAGCAACAGCGAAGAAGAAATGCTTAAACGCTCTCCCGTGACGTATATGGACAAGATTGCAACAGCAAATCTCAAAATATGCCACGGTAAATTTGACCCGTCCGTTCCGGTTACGCAGAGTATTGATTTTTTCAATGCCCTTATGAAAAAATATCCCAAAAGCCGCGTGTTCCTCGATATCTTCGATGGCGGCCACGAGCTTGACCGCGAGCAGGCGATGTACTGGATTATGTCCCAATACGTCGGAATGGAAAAAGTTAAAGTGACTGGATAGGCAATGAAAAAGCGGATGATGATAAAAATTGGTTTGAGAAAGCTGTAGATAATATAATGCCATAAGGGGGATATGTTTGACTTCCTCTTGTGGCATTATTATTTAAACTCCCTTGTGATGGAAATGCACTAATTAGTGCATTTCTTGTTGACTTTAATGAAAAAAGGTGTATAATGTATATGTGAGGTGATAGGGATGGATAATAAGTATGACACAAATTACACCAAAGAAGACATAGAAGAAATAGTTGACATCATTCACGAATGCGTGAATAACAATATGTACTCGATTTCGTTGAATTTAAACAGAAAAGAAAACATTGATTTTGTTGCGGAGTATAATATAACAAAGGAAAAGCAAAAGAAAATTCTTTTGGATATGTCTGCCGAGGATTTTTGTTATTCTGTACAAAACGAACATCCAGCCTTCAGTTATGAGATTTTATATGTGTTCGCTCCACAGGTTTTGTTGCGTGATGTAACTGATGAAGAAGCTATTGTAGATGTTTATGTTAAGATTAATATATTGGAAAACAATGAACGGATAATTGTAGTATCATTTCATAAGCGAAATTATGATATAAATTATTTGTTTAGATAGTTTCGGAAAGGAGATGCAATTATGAATAAAATGTTTTGCCCGGAATGCAGACAACAGGTGATGTTTAAGCTTACAGAGCGTCCGGCGGTTCAGCAATTAAAAGGAAAAGATTATGAATTTATCGAGAAAACAGCAATATGTGATAACTGTGGTGCAGAACTGTATGTTGATAAAGTTGTGGAAGAAAATTTGAAAAGAATATATGAAAAGTACAGAGAGTCTAACGGCATCATTTCACTCGAAAAGGTTCGTGAAATTGCATCCAGATACAGAATTGGCAAAAGGCCTCTTTCTCTTCTGTTGGGGTGGGGAGAAAATACATTCAGTCGCTTTTTTGATGGGGATATTCCATCAAAGCAGTATTCGGATATCCTTTTGCGACTTTATGATGAGCCTGATTATTACATTCAACTTCTCGAAGAACATAAAGACAGCTTAAACAGTAATACGACTTATGAGAAAAGTTTGCAAGCTGCAAAAGAATATATAACAGGAAAAACAACAAAGATAGACGAAGTCGTAGCATATCTGCTGAACGAGTGTGAGGATATCACGCATCTTGCTTTGCAAAAAATGTTATATTATGTCCAGTCATTCTATCGGGCATTTTATGGGACTTTTATCTTTGCGGATGAATGCGAAGCTTGGGTGCACGGACCGGTGTATCCACGAATATATAAAAAATATTCAGGATACAACTTTAGCGAACATATACCGGGAGCGACTGAGTTTGCTTTTTCTTATGATGAAAAAGCTGTTATAGATAATGTTGTTGCAGGATTTGGATGTTATAGCGGTAAAGTACTGGAGCGATTCACGCATAGCGAGTTACCGTGGATTGAAACGCGAAAAGGTTTAAAAAGTGATGAAATAGAGAACCGAATTATTGATAAAGATCTTATAGCAGGATATTTTGCAAGCGTAAAAGCAAAATATG
>JAFQGO010000071.1:0-16231 GCA_017398225.1 Oscillospiraceae bacterium
AGCTTTTCAAGGTATGACGGCTCAACCTTTTTGCGCACGATTTTTGCAAGCTCCCCTCTTATTGTATTTTTTGCATGTGCCATGCTCTCACCTCCTCTCCATGCAAAAAAAGTGCACACCGAAAGGGTGTACACTCTTCAGGCTGTGATAATCATACCACACTTTTTATTTTTTGAGTTGCCAAATTTCTGCCAAATTTCTGCCAGATTTCTGCCATTGCGGCAGCGTCTTCAACGTCTGTTATTTCCCACCTGCCAGAATGCAACGGCACTTGCCGCCGCAACATTCAGCGAATCCACGCCGTGCGCCATAGGTATTTTTACCGTATAGTCGCACCCTGCAATTGTTTTCTCTTTAAGTCCGTCTCCTTCTGTGCCGAGAACAATTGCAAGCTTTTTTTCTCCGAGAAGCTCTTCATCATCTATATTTCGCGAATCATCGCATAGCGCCATCGCCGCAGTCGCAAAGCCATAACCCCGAAGCGTTTCCTGCCACGGCTCGTCCGCAGAGAAAAATGTCCACGGGATTTGAAACACTGTTCCCATGCTCACGCGCGCCGAGCGACGGTAAAGCGGGTTTGAGCATCCCGGTGTGAGAAGAACCGCATCCATTCCGAGTGCCGCAGCGCTTCTGAAAATCGCACCGACATTCGTTGGATTCATTACCTCTTCAAGCACAACAATCCGTGTCGCATCATGGCATACATCGGCAACCGACGGAAGTTTCGGACGAAGCATTGCGCAAAGCATTCCGCGCGTAAGCTTATATCCCGTAAGCTGTGTAAGAACATCAAATTCTGCCGTGTAAACCGGAATATCCCCGCAACGTGCAATAACGTCCTTTGCTTCTCCGTTTATGTGATTTTTCTCACACAAAAAAGAAAGGGGAACACACCCTGCATCAAGTGCGCGTTCGATAACCTTGGGGCTTTCTGCAATAAACTGCCCCTTCTTTGGTTCTTCACGGTTGAGAAGCTGTGCCTCCGTAAGACGTGCATACACATCAAGCTCCGGTGCATTAAAATCTTCAATCTCAATAATGTTTTTCATACTTTTTCTTTCCGTTCTTTTATTCTATATGTTATATAATACAACATTCCGCGCAGGAAAGCAAGAAACAGAAAGAACTCTTCAAACCGCCGGCAAACGGCTCCGCTCAGTTGTCTTCATTATCTGAGGCCGAGAATAAACCGCCTTGCCGAAGCTCCCGGCTTCTCAGTTTCGTATACCTTTTCCTCTATTTTCAATCTGCCTTCTTTATGCAAAGAGTAGAGAATATCATACAAAAGGGCGGTTGCCTGACTGCAATCAGCATTCCCGAACAGCTTATTCAGCGGTGCCCCCAAATTATCCTGCCTTATCGGACACCACAGTTCTCTCCCGCCTGAACAGAGCTCTTTGCATATTGCGTCATAGGCTTCTTTCCGCACAGCTGCATCTATTGGTGCAACCGTGCATGGCGGATTCTTATACGGAGATGAATAAACGCCGTCTGCACACACATAACCGGAAGATAATGCAGGAAGAAGCTGCGGCTCGCCCGCATCATCCGGAAAAGCAATTGCCGATGTGGAAAGATATGCACCGTGGGAAGAAAAGCCTGCAACCATCGGCCGATTTATTCTTGAATAAAAGATTTTGTCAGGTTCGGACATATCAAGAAGAAGACCTACGATTTCCGACGGCATTTCGCAAAAAGCATCCGACATTGCGTTTACTGTGTCTCGCCCGCTGTGCTTATACTTTAAAATAAGCTGACACATAACATCACTGACGTGTGCAGTTGTTCCGTCAGAGAGCTTGTAATACACATCCTTCTCGCAAAGCTGACGCGATGAAATGTCATATCCTTCCGCCATAAGCGAGTCTGCAAGGCGCCCGTATTCACCGCGCCTGCAATTTGCAAAGCCGCCGACACCGTTTGCAACATATGCAATTTCCGCCTCACCGATACGGTTTTTGCCGATAAAAGGATGCGCCCAACGCTCATCGCCGATAATCGGGCCGGAGCGCCCGTGTATAATTCCCACATTTCCGGGAAGCGATGCCGCATCCGTGTTGTCAATTAGATTCTGCGCGCATCCGACAAGCTTTGCATGGTATATCTTTCCCTCATGGATAGTTGCAATACCGCTGTAGTAGCCGGCATCAAAGCCCTCCTGAGCCCGAAGCATTTCAAGCAGAATCGGCGCTGCGGCGCGTTCTCCCGCATAGCCTGCTATATTACACATATATTCTCCTCCGACTTTTCTTTAAATTATTAATATATAATATATGAAAATATTACACGTGTCAACTGCTGAGGAATTTATTTGCAATTTTATACAATACACTATATACTTGTCGGATAGAGTTAAAAGTAAAATAATTTTCTGAAATCCGGAAAAAATAAAATTAACTATTTACATTTCGAAAAATGTGTGGTAGAATATTATAGCATGTTAATGTGCCGTAGTTTCGGCTATGCACAAAACATTATGCCTGCGTCGCAGTTTTCGGGAAAATACGCCCGCTTCATGCGGGGAGTTCACCCGCCGGATACTTCGACCGTGGCAAATAAATTAAAGAAAGGTGAAAGCAAAATGATTCTCAAAGAGAAAAAGACTGAGGTTATCACGAATAACCGCCTCCACGACACCGACACAGGTTCACCGGAGGTACAGATCGCTATCCTTACACAGCGTATCTCTGAGCTCACAGAGCATCTTAAGGTACACCACAAGGATAACCATTCCCGCCGCGGTCTTCTCAAGATGGTCGGTAAGCGCCGCAGCTTGCTCAACTATCTCCAGAAGAAAGACATTGAGCGTTATCGCGCAATCGTCGCAAAGCTCGGACTCCGTAAGTAAGTTCGAAGTTGTCCCCCGGACGGGGCTCCGTCCGGGGGATTTAAAGCATTATCCCAAATCACGAAGCTTTCCCGCACAATGGTTTTTAGCAATTGGAGTGTTTGTTAAAACGCTTTGACACCCGCTCCAAGTGCTAAACCCACTTCGGGAAAGCTCCGAAAAAATTATAAAAAGGAGCGAAATGAAAATGAAAGAAATGGTTTTTTCTAAAAACAGAGTATTTGAAACCGATTTTGCCGGCAGAAAGCTCGTTATCGAGACCGGCAAGATGGCAGGTCTTGCAAACGGTTCCTGCCTTGTCCGCTACGGTGAAACGGCAGTTCTGGTTACTGCAACGGCTTCCGAGAAGCCGCGCGCAGGGATTGACTTTTTCCCGCTTGCAGTTGACTTTGAAGAGCGCCTTTACGCTGTAGGCCGCATTCCGGGAAGCTTTATGCGCCGTGAGGGCCGCCCGAGCGAGCGTGCTATCCTCACTTCCCGCCTTATTGACCGTCCGATCCGTCCGCTTTTCCCGAAGGATCTCCGCAACGACGTTGCTGTTTCCATCACAGTCCTTTCAGTAGATAACGACTGCGCACCGGAAATCGCGGGTATGGTCGGTACTTCCATTGCTCTCTCTATTTCCGATATTCCGTGGAACGGTCCTATTGCCGGCGTTTCCATCGGCTATGTTGACAATCAGTTTGTTGTAAACCCGACAAGCGCACAGAGAGAAAAATCAAGCCTCAACCTCACCGTTGCAGGTTCTGCAGAGAAAGTTGTTATGATTGAAGCCGGTGCAGATCAGATTGCTGACGATGTTATGTTCGACGCAATCATGCTTGCACACGAGGAAATCAAGAAGATTGTTGCCTTTATCCGCGGCATTCAGGCTGAAATCGGTCTTCCGAAGTTTGAATATGAGCAGGTTCCGTTTGATAACGACCTCTTTGAAGAGCTCAAGGCAAACATTCTCGACCGCGTCCGCACAGGTATGGATACAGACGACAAAACAATCCGCGACAAGCGCTTTAAGGTTCTTTCCGACGAGCTTATCGCAGAATATTCAGAAAAGTATCCGGAAATCGAGACTTATCTCGGCGAATGCATTTATAAACTCCAGAAGATAGTTGTCCGCCAGTGGCTCCTTGAGGGCAAGCGTGTTGACGGCCGTGCTCTTGACGAGATTCGTCCGCTTGCAGCAGAGGTTGGTGTTCTCCCGCGTACACACGGCAGCGGTATGTTCACCCGCGGTCAGACACAGGTTCTCACCGTTGCAACGCTCGGCACAATTGCTGACCAGCAGAAGCTTGACACTATTTACGAAGAAGAATTCAAGAGATATATCCACCACTACAACTTCCCGTCATACTCCGTCGGTGAGGCTCGTCCGAGCCGCGGTCCGGGCAGACGTGAAATCGGTCACGGTGCTCTTGCAGAGCGTGCTCTCGAGCCGGTTATCCCGAGCGAGGAAGAGTTCCCGTACAGCATCCGCCTCGTTTCCGAGGTATTAAGCTCCAACGGTTCCACCTCTCAGGGCTCTATCTGCGGTTCCACCCTCGCCCTCATGGACGCAGGTGTTCCGATTAAGGCTCCGGTTGCAGGTATCTCCTGCGGTCTTGTTACCGACGAGGATAAGTGGCTCACGTTTATTGACATTCAGGGCGTAGAAGACTTCTACGGCGATATGGACTTCAAGGTTGCAGGTACTAAAGCCGGTATCACAGCCATCCAGATGGACCTCAAGATTGACGGTCTTACACCGGAAATCATCAAGAGCGCACTCACCATCACCCGTGATGCAAGATACCGCATCCTTGATGAGATTATGCTCCCGTGCATCGCAGAGCCGAGAAACGAGCTTTCAAAGTATGCTCCGAAGATGATGCATATGACGATTGATCCGGAGAAAATCCGCGATGTTATCGGTAAGGGCGGCAGCGTTATCCAGAAGATTGTTGCAGACACAGGCGCAAAGATTGACATTGAGGATGATGGAAACGTTTACATCTCCGCAATTGACATTGAAGCCTGCAAGAATGCAAAGAAGGTTATTGAGACAATCGTTCTCGATCCCGTTGTCGGTGAGCTTTACTACGGTAAGGTTGTCCGCGTTATTCCGATTGGTGCATTCGTTGAAATCGCTCCGGGTAAGGACGGTATGGTTCACATCTCAAAGCTTGAGAACCGCCGTGTGGAAAAGGTTGAGGATGTTCTCAACGTCGGCGATATGACATGGGTTAAGTTCATGGGCATCGACGACAAGGGCAGAACAAACTTCTCACGTAAGGATGCTTACAACGACCTTGCAAAGCGCGAAGCAGAAGCTAAAAAAGAAGATTAATTTAAAATCGTGGTCTTCCGGTTTCGGAGGATCACGATTTTTTCATAATTTTTGCGGATTTTCTCCATTGCTTCGTGAGAAATATTGTGTTATACTGTAAAAAAGATTAAGGAGACGTGAACAATGTCATTTTCATATCAGACCGCTGTAGATAAATACCGTAAACTCATCCTTGATGCCGCGGATTATATCTGGGCAAACCCCGAAACCGGATACCGCGAGACAAAAACATCAAAATACATGGAGGATGCGTTTGAAAAGCTTGGATATGAGCTTTTCCGCGCAGAAAATATTCCGGGTTTTTATACCGTGCTTGACACCGGCAAAGAAGGGCCCGAGGTTCTTATCCTTGGTGAGCTTGACTCTCTCATCTGTGCAGACCATCCCGATTCAGACCCGGAAACAGGTGCCGTTCACTGCTGCGGTCACAGCGCGCAGTGTGCCGCGCTTCTCGGTATTGCCGCAGCATTAAAAGACCCCGGTGCGCTTGACGGTCTCTGCGGACGCATACGTCTCTGCGCAGTCCCCGCCGAGGAGCTTATCGAAATAGAATACCGCAAGGAGCTTGCCGCAAAAGGCATCATCCGCTATTTCGGCGGCAAGACGGAATTTCTCTACCGCGGATATTTTGACGGCGTTGACATTGCGCTTATGGTCCACTCAACCTCGGGCGACAGCTTCGCTGCGCGCCGCGGCGCAATCGGCTGTATGTCCAAACGTATTATCTACAGGGGCGTTTCCGCACACGCAGGCGGCGCGCCGTGGAACGGTGTAAACGCGCTGTACGCCGCAAACCTCGGTCTTTCGGCAATCAATTCCATCCGTGAAACCTTCAAGGAAGCAGACAGAATCCGCGTCCATCCCATTATAACAAGCGGCGGAAATGCAGTAAATGCTATCCCCGATAAGGTTGTGCTTGAAAGCTATATCCGAGGCAACACCTTTGAGGCAATCCACGATGCAAACAGAAAAGTAAACCGCGCACTTTGCGGTGCGGCACTCAGCCTCGGCGCAAATGTAGATATTCAGGACACTCCGGGCTACGCTCCGCTTACAAACGCACCTGCGATGATTGACCTTGCACGCGATGCAGCGGCAAAAATCCCTGATATTCCGTATGAATATAGCGATGCCATCGGCACAGGCTGTACGGATATGGGCGACCTTTCCTGCGTGATGCCGGCAATCCATCCGTATGCGCCGGGCGCAACAGGCACAAGCCACGGCTCGGATTATAAAATTGCAAACCCTGAGCTCGCGTGCGTTGCTTCTGCAAAGTGGCAGCTTGAAATGCTCTCTCTTCTCCTTTCCGATAACGCAAAGCGCGCAAAGGAGATAATCGACGGCTTCACTCCTGCCTTTGCATCAAAGGAAGAGTATTTTAACTGCATTGATTCTTTCACCCATTCGGGCGACCGTATCACATACGACGAGAGCGGTGCAAGCATAGACCTTTAAAACACTGACAAAAATCAGCCTTCCTGCATATAATGGCATAAGGAGGCTGATTTTTTTGGAATATAACAGACTTTATGCGGTGCGCTATGCCCGACGGTGGGCATTCCGCCGCAATCCTGCGTATTATAACTTTGATGAAATAGGCGGTGACTGCACAAACTTCGTCTCACAGTGCGTATACGCAGGCTCAGGGGTTATGAACTTCACTCCTGACACCGGTTGGTATTACATCTCACCTGATATGAGAGCGCCCGCATGGACGAGCGTGCGCTTTTTCTACGACTTCATGACAACAAACGAAGGCCCCGGACCCTATGGCTATGAGGTAGAGCTTTCCGAAGCACGACCCGGAGACGTTTTGCAATTTGCTTACAACGGAAGTGAAGATTTCACACACACTCTTCTTATAGTCGGCACCGGCAGAAATCCAAACCCGCAAAACATACTTCTCGCCGCGCACACGCGCGATGCTTTTGCCCGTCGGATGAGCACTTACAATTACACAAACGCACGGCTTATCCATATCGAAGCCGTGCGCGAACCGTAAATTTTATTTCCTATCCTAAATATTTATTCAGATAATATGCCTTGGTGCTTGCTTTCTTCGCCTTATACTCATCCCAGAGTGCCGTGATTTCAGCAGTACTCTCCCCCGCCTCTGCAGCCTGTGCCTTGTATTTTGCAATTATCCCCTTAACCTTTCCGTCAATCTCACCCTCAAGAGATAAGCATCTGCTGACTCCGGAAATGATCATCTCGCGCTTCTTTCTGCTTGTTCTCTGCTCTTTGGGCAATGCTCGCCACTCAGCAAGCACCTCGTTTTTCATCCCACCCACGCGTGAGACCAGATCCGCCTCACACGCATACAGTTCTTCCCTGCATCTTTGAAGATATGTTTTTCCTCTTTTTTCATCGTTCTCTGCATCCCGTGTCTCCGTTACGCCCGGAACGCGGGTGTTTCTTTTTACGCTTTTTTCTGCTTCGGGAACCTCCGCACCGTCAAGCGGCAAATTACTTTCCTGCTCCGGGTCCGTAAGTGCGGGTATTTCCAGCACTTCCATTCCCGACGGTATAACACCGTTTTCTCCGTCTGCCGCTATGTACATATATACTGCGCGGATATTCTCCCTCTGCCACACGCAAAATGCCCCGGTTGCGATTACGATAAAGGCAATTACCGCAAAAAATATTTTAACCCCTTTTTTCATATGGTTACCACCCCTTCATTTAACACTTTAATTGTATCAAAACACACCTTTCCGGTCAACTGTATTTTGTAAACAAAAGTTGCTTGAAAAAATCCTTTTTCAGGTGTATACTTGTGACATATTTATCAATCGTGAGGTGGTTGCTTATTGAAAAACGGATAAATGCTTGAAGCGCCGGGACCCGAAGACGGGATGTTATCGGGTTGACGAGGTGGGAGTTCCGGCATATTATTCTTATTTTTGCATACAATATGCCATATCGAACCATTCGGCGGATGCTCCCCTGTCCCCTTCGCTGCGGACAGATACGGAGCGTGCCTCAAAACCCGCGGGTAACTGCGGTGACAAACGGCACGCTTGCAGCGGCGGCGGTACGCTAAATCTTCTAATGTGCCGTCGGGGAATTTTTGCCCCCTCGGGAGTTTTTCTCCCATATAAAGAAAGGATTTAATTAAAATGTGCGGTATAGTTGGTTTCACGGGAAGTGCAGATGCGCTCCCCGTACTTCTGGGTGGCTTAAAACGTCTCGAATACAGAGGCTATGACTCTGCAGGAATCGCCGTCTTTGACGGCGATGATATCCGCGTTGTCAAAACCCGAGGCAGAATATCTGAGCTTGAAAGCAAAATAAATGAGCTTTCTGATTTCTCGTCACAGTGCGGCATCGGTCACACTCGCTGGGCAACCCACGGCGAGCCTACGGATGAAAATTCGCATCCGCATCTGTCCGGGGACGGCAGAATCGCCGTAGTCCACAACGGTATTATAGAAAACTACGCAGAGCTTCGCGCGCGCCTTATAAAGCGCGGATACACCTTCCGTTCGGAAACCGATACGGAAGTTATCGCCCATCTTCTTGACTATTATTATAGCGGCGATATCCTCGCCGCGCTTTCAAAGGTTACCACCAAACTCCGCGGTTCATACGCCCTCGGAGTACTGTGCGCTGACCGTCCGGGTGAGATTATCGCCGCAAGGCTTGACAGCCCGCTTATCGTAGGGCTCGGCAAAGGCGAAAACTTCATCGCCTCGGATATTCCTGCATTTCTCGCTCACACACGGGATTATTACACAGTTGATGACGGCGAAATAATCTGCCTTTCAAAGGATTCCGTAACCGTTTACAACTCTGACCTTGAGCCTGTCGAAAAAGAGCGGATGACCGTAAACTGGAGCGTCGAAGCCGCAGAAAAAGGCGGTTATGAGCATTTTATGCTCAAGGAGATAAACGAACAGCCCAAAGCCGTGCGCGACACCGTATCCCCGCGTCTTGAAAACGGCAGAATAGCTCTTGATACCGATATTCCGGAGGGGCTTTTAAAAAGCCTTTCCCGCATCCATATTATAGCGTGTGGCTCGGCTTATCATACGGGAACAGTCGCAAAATACGTAATAGAATCGCTTGCAAAAATTCCGGTTGAGGTTGACCTTGCCTCGGAATTCCGCTATCGTGAGCCTATCGTTTCTGAACACGACCTCTGCATAGTAATCAGCCAGTCCGGCGAAACTGCAGATACCCTTGCCGCTATGCGCGAAGCAAAACGGCGCGGGGTGCGGACTCTTGCAATTATAAACGTTGTCGGCAGCACAATTGCCAGAGAGGCAGATTTTGTGCTGTACACATGGGCAGGTCCGGAGATTGCCGTTGCCACAACAAAGGCATATTCCACCCAGCTTGTTATGCTGTATATGCTGGCCGCCCGCCTCGCCGCCGCGCGCGGACTTATTTCCACGGATGAAGAGAAGATGCTTGCAGCGGAAATATCGCTTATTCCGGAAAAAATCGACAAGGTTATCGGCAATACCGATACACTTTCATACCTTGCCTCGCGCTTCCATAACCACAAAGACATATTCTTTCTCGGACGCGGCGTTGACTACGCCGCAGGGCTTGAGGGTTCGCTGAAGCTCAAGGAAATTTCATATATCCGCAGCGAAGCATATGCCGCAGGCGAGCTTAAGCACGGAACAATTGCTCTTATTCAGAACGACACTCTTGTCGTTGCAATAGCAACGCAAAAAGCTCTTGCCGAAAAGATGGTGAGCAACATACGTGAAGTTAAGGCGCGCGGTGCGTGTGTTCTCACAATTGCCTCGGAGGATACGCGTGACGCTCTCTCCGCAGTTTCCGACCACCTGTTCACCGTTCCCTCGTGCTTTGAGAAATTCTCTCCGTCGCTCACCGTTCCCGCAATGCAGATTTTTGCATACTACATTGCTGTTGCGCGCGGCTGCAGCATCGACAAACCCCGAAATCTCGCAAAATCCGTAACGGTGGAATAAAAAATGCAAAATTAACAAAAATTTTTTCACACTTTTGGCTGTAAATATGTTATACTATATATGTACAGGGCGAGGTCTTCCCCGCCCTTTTTCTCTACAGGATTGATTGAAGGCTGTCTATCACGCTTCCCGCACCCTTTAAAATCTTACCGGTGCTGTGCTTTATGCACTTGCACGGCTTCTGCTTTTTCGGCACAAGCGCTACCGTAAGCGTTGTTCCGACAATCAATCCCGCCGTCATGCCCTTGCAAAACGGACTCATCGTCATAAAATCACTTCCTCTTCAATAATTAGTATTCTCCGGATTCCCGCGTTATTTCGCGGTAGTTTGTGGAAAATAAAAAAACGGGAGATTTTCAAAAAATGAAAAAATTTACAACAATTCTTCTCACCCTCGCGCTGATTCTCACTCTCACGGCTTGCCTTCCCAATGATTTTGCGGATGTGAACGACAAACCTAACGATAACCTTCCCGCTCCTGCGACAAAGGAAGAGCTTTATTCGCTCTACGATGCAATTGAGCGCGATATGACGCGCTCTGAGATTGAGGCAAAGTTCGGCACAGGTGAGCCGAAGACCGATAATTACGGCGATGTGAAGTATATAAATTACTACAATGAGAAGAAATCCGCAGGCGTTTCGGTAATATACGATGACGGAATTGTGGAGACAAAGATGCTTTTCTTTAACTCAAAGAAAAACCTTGTTCCGTTCTCCGGAAGATACATTGACGAAAAGATTCCCGAGGTAAAGTCGGATATGACGGTTGAAAACGCAATAAAAATTATGGGCTCCGCTCCTCTTGAGCTTTCGTGCACCTATGATGATGACGGTCCTCTCGATATGGACAAAATTTATTGCTGGTATAATGAAGATGCATCAAACTTTATGCTCCACACCGAAAACGGAATCATCGAAAACGTCGCACTTTACCGGAATTAGCTTGACTATGTTATCTTTATCCGTTATACTGTTTATATAAGGAGGGTTTTTTATGACAAATGTTTACCTTTGGCTGGGTGCCGTAATCCTGTTCGGTATTATCGAAGCACTCACGGTCGGCATTGTTTCAATCTGGTTTTCCATCGGTGCGCTTGCCGCCCTCATTGCCGCCGCACTTCATGCGGCACCGTGGCTTCAGATAACGGTTTTTCTTGCAGTTTCAGCCGTGGCGCTTATCATCACCCGCCCGCTGATTAAAAAGAAAATTCTTCTGCGCACCACCCCGACAAACACCGATATGCTCATCGGCGAAAAGGGAACTGTTGATGAGGCAATAGACAACCTTGCGGGGACCGGCTCTGTGAAAATCGCAGGTAAGGTCTGGAGCGCAAAAAGCGAAAACGGCGACGGCATCCCATCGGGAAGCACCGTCACAGCCGTCAGAATTGAAGGAGTAAAGCTTATTGTAAAGCTTTAATAAACCACATATAAAACGAGGGGAGTCGAACCTCTCAAGGCGTTCGCCTCTCCTCTGCTTAAAACGAAGGGAGAAAAATTATGGGAGCAATAATATTCATTCTAATCGTCCTCGCACTTATCGTTGTTGTGTCAAACATCGTTATTGTCCAGCAGGCATCGTCAAGGATTGTCGAACGGCTCGGTGCATATCAGACAACGTGGAACGTCGGTCTGCACTTTAAAATCCCGTTCATTGAGCGCGTCCGCCGACCTATTTCCCTGAAGGAACAGGTGGCAGACTTTCCTCCTCAGCCGGTTATCACAAAGGACAACGTTACAATGCAGATTGACACTGTTGTCTATTTCCAGATAACCGATCCGAAGCTCTATACCTACGGCGTCGAGCGCCCGATTTCCGCAATTGAGAACCCCACGGCAACAACGCTGCGTAACATCATCGGTGATCTTGAGCTTGACCAGACGCTTACCTCACGCGATACCATCAACACAAAAATGCGCACAATTCTTGACGAAGCAACAGACCCGTGGGGAATCAAGGTAAACCGCGTTGAGCTTAAAAACATCATTCCGCCGCGCGAAATTCAGGACGCGATGGAAAAGCAGATGAAGGCAGAGCGCGAACGCCGCCAGGCAATTCTCAAGGCAGAAGGCGTAAAACAGTCACAAATTCTCGAAGCAGAAGGCGAAAAGCAAGCGCTTATTCTCCGCGCGGATGCGGCAAAGCAGTCTAAAATCCTTGATGCCGAAGGTGAAAAGGAAAAACAAATTCTTGAGGCCGAGGGTCAGGCTGCAGCTATTATGAAAACACAAGAAGCCCTTGCAAAAGCAATCACGCTCATTAACGATGCAAACCCGAGCGACTCCGTTATCAAGCTCAAGGCTCTTGAAGCATTCCAGGCAGCCGCGGACGGCAAGGCAACAAAGCTGATTATCCCGTCGGAAATCCAGGGACTTGCAGGCCTTGCAGGCTCATTGAAAGAAACATTCTCAGAATAAAGATATATATAATAAATAATTACAGGTGGGTTGACACAAATGAAAAAGTTTTTTGGAGAATTTAAGTAATTCATCGCGCGCGGAAACGTAATTGACATGGCAGTCGGCGTTGTAGTCGGTGCTGCATTCAAGTCTATTATCGACTCTTTGGTTAACGACATTATTATGCCGCTCGTCGGCTGGCTTTGCGGCGGTCTTGATTTTTCAAGCTACTGCATAAAGCTTTCCGAAAAGGTGGCAGAAGATGGCTCTGTAGCTGTAAATGCTGTTATGTACGGCAAGTTTATAAACGCAATAATAAGCTTCCTTATCATTGCGTTCTGCCTCTTCTGCGTTGTTAAAGCCATTAATGCAATGCGCAGAAAAAAGGAAGAAGAGCCCGCTGCTCCCGCACCGGACCCGGAACCGTCGGCAGAAGAAAAGCTTCTCTCCGAAATCCGCGATCTTCTCAAAGAAAAGAACTGATAAAATAACACGCCCGGGACGGATGAATGATATCCGCCCCGGGTTTCTTTTTTTGGTAAGTTTAGTTTTTCAAACAACCGATCGGAACAACATATACACCATCACGGCGACGATACGCATAATCTCCCGTCCCGGTCAGTATCATAAGAAAGGATGGCTCATTCATCTTATCGGTGTCGATTTTATCACTTAATGCTTTAAGGCTTCTTGCACCTTCTTCTATAAGCTTATCTCCACCCAGCTTTATCTCAATTAAACCATATTTTCCGTTTCGCAAATGAATAACGGCATCACATTCCTGTCCGTCTTTATCACGGTAATGATACACCCCACCATCCACGGCATCCGCATAAACGCGAAGATCTCGGATACAAAGCGTTTCAAAAAGAATACCAAAGGTTTTCAGGTCATTTAATAAATCATTCGGACCTATACCCAATGCCGCGGCAGCAATAGACGGATCCGTGTAATATCGTGTATCAGCGGAACGAATAGCCGTTTTGGATCTTAGATTAGGATTCCATGCGGGCATATCCTCTATAACAAAAATTTTACGAAGCGCATTGACATAAGCTGCCACGGTTTCCTCGTTAATTGGCGTTTCGTCATTTGCGGCAATGTCCTGCGCTATTACGGTATTTGGCACCTGTCCACCCTGATTTCTCGCATAAGAGCGCATAAGACGACGTACTCTTTCCGGATTTTTTTGCACATTGTCTGCGCGATTGATGTCAGAACGAACAACAGCGTCATAATAATCGACGGCTTGTTCCAAAGCAATTTCATCACGCATTGACATTGCCTGCGGCCATCCACCACGGCATACAACGAAAGCCAGTCTGTCAATGCTTAGCTTTGACTCTCCTTCTATTTCTGCATTTCCCTCAAACAGCTCTTTCAGACTTACTTCGCCGGTTGACTCCCCGGACTCATACACGCTCATAGGTCTCATTGTAAGCCACGTGAAACGCCCGGTGCCGGAATGTGTGATTTCCTTTGTATCGGCAGGAACAGCCGAGCCGGTGAGAACAAATTGGCCAAGCTCTCCCCGATGATCAACCTCAAAGCGAATTGCGTCCCAAAGTTTTGGTGCGAGCTGCCATTCATCAATAAGACGTGGAGCAGTTCCTTTCAGCAACCGTTTTGGATTGAGCTCTGCCATCGCTATATTCTGCTCCTTCTTTTCCGGATCATCCATATACAAAACACTTGCCGCAAGCTGCTCTGCGGTAGTGGTTTTACCGCACCACTTAGGTCCTTCAATCAACACAGCGCCTTTTCCTTCCAATTTGCGTTTCAGCAAATCGTCCGCTATTCTTTTTCTGTATTTTTTCATCCAAAACACCCCGCCTTTTCTCTTCTCTTATATATTATATACCACAAGAACAAATTTTACAAGCAATTTTCCGACGATTGGCGGAATATTTTTCCGATACTTGGCGGAATATTTTTCCGATACTTGGCGGAATATTTTTCCGATACTTGGCGGAATATTTTTCCGACGATTGGCGGAACGCAACAGTGGTGGAATGCAACAACGGAACGGCATTTACATCCGTTCCGTTGTTGTTTAAACAAAATATTTTCTTTGCACCGGGCAGCGCCCACTCCGTCCCGTTTTGGTGAGTTGATTTTTATCCTTACTGAATGATTACGTAATCCAATACGTTATCCGCAGTCATATAGCTTCCGTCTTTAGCTTCTATGGAAATCTGCTCGTTACCGCAATCACCTTCGGACACTATGAGAGACTTCCAGTTCTCTGCAGTCAGCTTGACACCATTGACTGTGCAGTTCTTCAAAATGATTTTAGCATCGGGGTTTAATACATTTCCGTCACCGTCTTTGCCAAGCTGGCTCAAGTCAATATAGTATTTGCTGTTAAATTCACAACCGTCAAACACTGCATCAACATACGGCTTTACAAGACGCCCATAGACGTTGCTGTAATATTCACCCTGCGCAAACGTAGTGTTAATGAAGGTTACAGACTTGATTGCAGTGCCGTAGCTGTTCCAGCCCTTAATGGTGCTGTTCTTAACAATAAGTTTATGCGTTCCGTCACCTTCGCCGGTGTTGATTGCATAACACATATCCTCGTCACCGATTGTAACGTTATCAATGATGATATCCTCGGTGGGATTCATTATCATAATACCGCGGAATACACCTGTGATGGTAACATTCTTAATTGTGCCGCCCGATGTCATAATGCCGTAATTATCAGCCTTGCCGTCCTTCAGTTCACCCATATCGAAATCGAGTGTGTTGCCGTTTCCGTCAAGCACACCGCCATCCTGCTTAACACCGTAGTAATTGCCGTACGGAGCCGTGTTTTTTACGGGAACGTCCGATAAGTTGCTTTCAAGAGATGCATTTTTTCCTTCGGCAAGAACCTTTGCAAGGTCATCCGCATCTGTTATGGCATATGTAGCATCTGCGTCGTAATCATTGCCAAAGCTGTCTTCCTCATATGTGAGCTGAGTTGCAAGGACCGTGATGTCAAACGCACCGCCGAGATCCATACCCTGATACTCATTTCCCGCGCTTTCCTGCATCTTAAGTGCGATACCAAGATACGCCGCTTTTCCGGCTTCGAGCGTACCGTGTGTAGTATCTTCGATGGTGTTTATAAACTCTGCAGCCGTACCGACATATGTATAGCCATCAATGTTGCGATTAGCAGGATAGCCAATCTCATTTTCGCTCGGGAGAACATAAACCTCAATTACGTTTGCGATCTTTGAAAGTTCAACTTCGGAAACGAACTTTGCAAACCACTTAAGAGCAAGCGATCCTTCATTTTCAATCTTCAGAACCTTTACATCAACATATCCGGGTTCCCAGTTGTCATAGTCGAAAATCGGAGCTTTGCTGTCCTTGATTGAACCCCAGCTGCCGCTTTCCTTATCAAGCAGTTCAAGATCTACCTTAAGCGTACCGGCTACGATCTTGTTATTACTGCTCGTCACGGTGTCTGTGAACCAAGCGAAGGTTGCACCTATAAGCATTGTGAAGCAGAGGAGCAGCGAGAGCATACTCATAAACAATGCTTTTTTTGTTGCTTTTACGTTTGTCATTTTGTTTTTCACCTTTCTTTGTTTTGATTTTAGTTTATATACCCGGCGGGTGTGGGCACACCGCCGTTATATACGTTCAATGTATATGCATTTAGGTTGGTTTGGTATTGTATCTCATACAATACCAAAGGGATATCCCTTTGCGCAA
>JAFQGO010000072.1:0-6211 GCA_017398225.1 Oscillospiraceae bacterium
GAGCTATTCAGATAATCTGCCGCAATGACAAGGTGAATAATTCTTTTGGAATAGGCGGAATAATAAGACGGTTTTTCTACGGGAAAATAAAAAAATAAAGGAGAGATTTCACAATGGCGACAAAGACAACGTGGCTTGATAAGAACAATGACCAGCACGAAGGCTGGATAATAGATGGAAAGACGTATATGGACGAAGCGGGAACTACGCGCGTCCCCATCGGCGCGACGGTGAACACCGCCGGCGGAACATTCAAAATGACCTCAAACGGGGGAATACCGACATATCAGACGGCGAAGACGCAGTATCAGAGCGCGGCACAGGCGGCGCTTAATGCGTATAAGGCAGCAAGCGGCGCACAGGAAAAGAGCATTCAGTATTCCACCGATGCGGCGATAGCAGAGCTTAAGCGACAAAAAGGAATAGCACAGCAGAACCGAGAGACCGCAAACCGAGAAGCGTATCACGCATATCTTGCGGCATCTAACCCCTACGGAGCTGCGGCGGAACAGCGCGCAAGGATTGGGCTTGCGGATTCGGGATATTCCGAGACCTCGCAAATGAAGCTTGCGGGGGCATATGCGGGACAGCTTAGCGAGAACGTGCGCGCAATGAATGCACAGCTTCAGGAACTTGATGTACAGATAGCGCAGGCAAAGGCAACAGGGCAATATGAGATTGCAAATATTCTTGAGGCACGGGCACAGAATATCCTGCAACAGGAGATTGCGCTGCAGAACAACATCTTCTCCGGTGATATGCAGGCAATGGGCCAGGCAGAGAGCACGCGGCAGTTTGACGAGCAGATGGCAGAAAACACACGGCAGTTTGATGCGCAGATGGCGGCACAGAAGGAACAGGCGGAAAAGCAGAGCAAATGGGACCTTGCGCTTACGTTCATTCAAAACGGAAAGAACGCTTCGTTTATATCTGAGGTACTCGGTATTCCGCAGGCGGACGTTAATACCCTTATAGCCGCAGTGAACGCGCAGAGGACGGCAAGCCGAAGCAGCGGCGGGGGCCCGGGAACAAAGAATACGAAAAAGAATGAGAACTACGAAACCGTAGTTTATGCGGCACGAAAGATGGAAGATCCGGAAAGCGCTCAAAAATATCTCGAAAGAATGGTTGAGATGGGAAAAATCAGCGCAGAAGAAGCTCTGGATATCTTCCTTGTAGAACTGGGGTATAGTCTTGATACCGCACCGGCAGAGAATAACGGTGGGACAATTGATATAATCAGTAAAATAACAGGAAAAGATGCCGCGAAATCCGTGAATAAAAAATAATCCGGGGAAAGAGGAGCGAAGAAAAATGAGTTTTTCACTCAGAGAATATGCACAAAGTCAAAAAAGAAAAGAAGCGGAACAGGAAGCATCAAAAAATAGGAAGTTTTCCTTGAGAGAGTATGCTGAGGCGAAAAAAAGCTCTTTCGACGGGGCTCTGGATGGCGTGGTTCTGAGGGCTTTGCATGAATAGCGCGAAGCGACCGTTCCGATAAAGTTTGCGGACGGAAAGGTGCGTAATGTTCCGCAGAGTTCACTCAGCAAAATCCGAAAGGAAACGGTATTGCCGTCTCCTCAAAGGGTGATGCGAGATTTTGCGTTTGCGAAGGATTTTACGGAAAACTATGGTGCAAGAGCGGCGGCAGCATCAATGCCGGAAGTCAGCGAGCGGGACAGACGCGACGCGGCAGTTCGGAACAATTACGCAGAGCGGGTGCAGGCAGAACAGGATGCAAGGTATGCCGGATATAATGTAGCGGAAGCCGAAGCGCGGCTTAATAATCCGGGATACTGGATGCAGAAGATAAGAGAAAGCAGAAGCGCCGGAAATGGATTTGAGGGCGATAATGTTATCCTTGCCGAGCGGGATGCACTTGAAAAGGAAGTCGCAGAGGCACGTGCGGCGCAGGAGAGAAACCGAGTTCGTTCATTTGCGCGTATTCCGCAGAATGCTGACTTTGCGCAACATTCCGTTGGCGGCTTTTACGGTAATTATGATCCGAGAAAGGCAAGCCCTGCAAAGTATGGCGAGATGACGGACGAAGAGGTGCGCGTCTGGCGATATCTTGCGAACAAGGAAAGAGAGACACCTCATCCGTCAGCTACTCCCGGAGGGGGAGGAGTGGAAAACGGGCGACTTGTCGCGGAGTTCCCGGCAAGAGATGTGCAGGGACTCAGTGCGGAAGAGTATCTGCAGTCTCTTGAGAATGAGCTCGTGCAGAGGCGCGGCGTTAAAATGGGCGTTAAAGCCCGGACGATTGACAATCCGATAGGTAGAGGCGCGGCGGCTTTGGGGCTTGCAGCACTTTCCGGAATAAAGAGCCCGATTGAAGGAACGGTTTCGGCGCTCACGGGAGAAGAGACAGAGCAGGGAACTCTTGATTATGCGGCGGGATATGTCAGAAACGACATTGACGGTGCGCTCGGTGTTGCATATGACCTGACACAGAGCACGGCGAATATGGTTCCGTCGATACTGCTCGGTTCTCTCACGGGAGTGCCAGCACTTGGTATTGCTTCTATGGGAGTATCAGCAGCGGGTAACGCATATTCAGATGCGCTCCGTGACGGATATTCAAAAGGACAGGCGGCGTTGTACGGCGGGATTGTCGGCGCATCAGAGGCGGCACTGCAGAACATCCTCGGCGGTATCGGTGCGCTCGGCGGAAAGATGTCAGCAACAAGTGTTCTGAAAAAGCTTGTTGAGAAGATACCGAGAGCAGGACTTCGTGCGGCAGTGAAGCTTGCGGGAAGCGGAGTATCGGAAGCGACAGAGGAAGGACTTCAGACATACATAGAAGCGGGACTTCGGAAGGTTATATTTGATGAGAATTTCAATCTTCGGGACGTAAGCGAGGATGCGCTGTATTCCGCAATGCTGGGTGCGCTTTCGGCGGGATTGCTTGAAAGCCCGGGAGTAGTTGCGGAAACGTATGCTGAGAATATAAAAAAATCAACAGGGAACACATCGGCGAAAGTTCCTGTTGAAAATACAACCGCACCTTCTTGGACGTCCGAAACGATCGAGCCGAACCTTGCTGAGAATACCGATGTACCACAGGAGAGCGGGAACGTCAATACAACAGAAATAAAAAATATCACGCAGGACATCGGTAGCTCATACGGACAAAACCCGAAGTCTACTTTCCTGCGCGATAATTCAGAGGATGTTCCTTCCTCTGATATTAGTATATCTGAAAACCAGCCAAATGTCAACAGGCAAAATATGCCGGAAGGAGATCCTTCGGTGATGTCTAAGGATGACACGGGGGTTGATGTACCTGCTGCAGAATCGCAGCAGAATGACGCGGAAGTGGTTGTTTCCAAAATGGAAAAAGATGCCGCGGAGAGGGATGTTATGATGAACCCTGCGGGTTCAGTTGCGCAGAGGGGCGAGGTTGTGCGCGATGAGAATTATAAGCGTGCGAATCTGAAAAGCCGTGAAGGGAGAGTTCTTGATGCACTGGCAAGGATAACCGGCACGCGTATACGATTTACCGAAACCATAAACAAGGGAAAGGCAAATGCAGAATACGCAAACGGCGAGATAACGATTGCGCTTGACTCTGAAGACCCGGTACGCGTTGCGGTGGTACACGAGGTTATCCACCGTTTGAAAGAAATATCCGCGGATAATTACCGGAAACTTTCTGATTTCGTTTTTAATAATCTCTCCGAGGAGGAAAACCTGCTGCTTTGGAAGGATTTCGGAATGGACCACAAAGAGCTTTCTCCGGATAAAATATCTGAAGAGATAGTTGCGCAGGCCTTCGGCGTTGTGATGGGTGACAAGAACAGGATTGACGCGCTCATCCGTGACGACCGCGGAACGTGGGAGAAAATATGCGACGTAATCAATGACCTTATTATTTCGATAAGACGCGCGCTTTCAGGAAAGGGAGAAGCGCAGATATCCGAAAATGACCGCGCGGCGTTCTCCGGACTTCTTTCAAAGGCAGAGGAAATGGAGAGAGTTCTGCGCGAAGCACTGGATTCTTCGCAAATGAAGAATGACACCTCATCCACCGCAGACGCGGTCCCCCTTCCCCTCAAGGGGAAGGCTTTGGACGCGAGGGGAGAAAAAAACACCGCCGGAGCGGTGAAGAGCAGCGTTAAGAGACTTCGTGACGGACGGAAATACGTACAGGCAGACCGACAGGTTATATTCGGGAATGACCCTGAATCGTGGAGCGAACAGCTTGAGGATTACATCAACGGGAAAATCCGGAGAGGAAAGAACGTTGAGCTTATAGCCGAGGATGGAGAGGTTCTGACTCTTACTGCAGATACGGCGGGAAAGGTTTCCTCTATGTTCAACAACGACGGAACGACAATGAGCGAAGCGGCATTTGAAAGAAAGGTAAATGCCGGAAGTCATATTGACGAGCTGGCGCAGGTATCTGTCGCAGACAAAAAGGGAAAAGTGCCGGACACAGGAGCCAGACACGGAGAGAAAGCGTCAGGCGGATGGAATTACCGCACAGCATATTTCAAAGACTTTGATGGTAAATATTATCAATGCGCCATATCCGTTATGACAGGAACAGACGGAAACGCCGTGTACAATATCGGGCAAATGCGCGAAAGAAGCTTTCCGACCATTCTGGGCTCTTCCGGTGCGAACACCGGCGCTCTGAATCAGAAAACTTCTTTCGATAACAGTATATCCGAAGTTGAGGAAAATGTCAATAGCAAATCTTCCTTTGAGTTTCCCCATTTTTTACAACCAACAAAATCCATCATCTTTAAAGAAAGTTAATTGTGGTGATTTTTGTTTCTTTTTGAGCATATCGCCAATGCCTGATTTCCCTTTTGAGAGCACCACAAACAAACCATCTGCGATGGCATAAAATACAAAATTAGCTATGTCATATATTCGTTTTGAAATTTTTATCAACTCCATAACATATGGCTTTTCTTCTTGTTTTTCGCTGATATATCCTATATATCCAACAACTATCATCAGTATCAAATCTAAATTTCTAATTGAATTAAGTGAACGAACACGCAAATCTTCAAATTTAAACTGATTCTTTTTAAAACGATAATATTCTTCTATTCTCCACCTCATTAAATACACTTTCACTATCGCTACTGACAATCTTTTGTCTTCACTTTTTAAATTTGTTATCAATAGCATTGGTTCTTTCCCAAAGCCATAACAAACCACTAAATTTAATTTATCATTCGGTTTGCACACTAATTTTATTGGTATTATTGATATCTTACAAGTAATATTAACGCCGTTTTTCTTTTTAAAATCAAGCTTATATTTACCCTTGAATCTTTTTGCAAGCTCTAATATATTTATTCTTTTTCCATCGTATATTACATCTCTGTTTTTCCTTGCTCTTATTATGAATTTCTCGTTGTTTTTAATTAAATATTCATAATATGTGTTATTGTCATAACCTCTGTCAAAAGCTCTGATATTTTTCTTGCTGAAATGCTCACCCAAAAATTTTAAACCTTTTAAAACTTCGTCATCTTCGCTGATGAAGCCTTCTTCCTTTGGTGTATATACTTTCGTATACACCGGAATTGGCATTTTTCTTTCCGGAGTCAGGGCTGTAATTCCGAGTGTATGATATCCAAGCTTGTATTCGCCTGTACTACCATCTCTTACTTTAGAAATGCCCTCCATTTTTGTTGTGTATGTTTTGGTTATATCACTGCCATCAACAATCAAAATTGTCTTATCATTTATTTGTGTTTTTACAGTCTCAAGATAATTTTCCGTCAGAATATCGCCATTATCAAAATCATTTAAATTTCTTGAAAGTCTGTCTATTGTTTTCTTAAGCTTTATGTCCTCGTTCAATGCTCTTGCAACTTTGGATAAATGACAGCTTTGCGAGCAAAAAATCCCATAAATCATTTGAGATGTAAATTTAAAATCCGGTCTTGATAAATTTTTTGTTACTTTTTCAGAAAAATTCAAAAAACCTCTTTTCAAATTGTGGGTAAGTGTGTTAAAATTAGTCATAGTGAAACTCCTGTTCTTCGTGGTGTTGTTGGATTTTAGGCGATTTAATTATACCACGAAAAGGCAGAGGTTTCACTATTTTTTTGACTATTTTAATCTAATTTTATTATTTGAAAATTCTTCTCTCTTTTTATCCACAATTTCATTTTTAAAACGTCTTGTAGTCCACTTGTTTTCTGGCTTTTACGGATTTTCATATGAAAAAATGGGGAAACTCAAA
>JAFQGO010000073.1:0-5183 GCA_017398225.1 Oscillospiraceae bacterium
CCGTCCTTTTCAAGATAAAGACTTATAAGCTCTGCTATGTTTGGGTCATCTTCGATAATAAGTACACGTGTGGGCATAATATATCCCTCCTTCTGATTTATATTATACACCATAAAAACAGAAAAAAGTGAATAATTTGTAAATCGTTAAATAAAAATGAATGAACATTTGTAAAATCCTGCTTACAGTAATCCCACCCTTTGAGGGTGGGATTATGTTATCATCTTTCCTTTGTTATGAAAATTGAAACCAAAGAGCTTATCAGTAAAAGATACGGATAGAAGAGATACGGCATTATGTCAAATGCCGAAATGCTATAACCCGCAACGGCAACAGCGGAGATTGCAACAAGAAGCTGTGCACCGTAGGGAATAACGCCTTGAAAGATGCAGGAGAACGTGTCAAGAATTGATGCGGCTTTTTTCGGAGAGATGCCGTAGTTTTCAGCCATTTCCTTCGCGATGGGATTTGCCATAACTATTGCAACGGTGTTGTTAGCTGTTGCAATATCCATTGCACCTACGAGGAGTCCCATGCCTATCTGACCGCCGCGCTTTCCTTTGAAAATCTTTTTTATTGCATAAAGCAGGGCATCAAAGCCGCCGTGCTCGCGTATCAGTGCGCATATTGCAGAAACAAGGATTGCAACCATTGCGGTTTCAAACATACCTTCGGCGCCTTCCTTCATATTCACAAGAAGTGTCATTGTGTCGGCAGCGCCGGTAGAGAGCATTATAATCGCTCCGGAAACAATTCCGATAATAAGGACCGCGAAAACATTGATTCCGGCAATGCCGCCTATAAGAACGAGCATGTAGGGGATAACCTGAATTAAATTGTAGTCGTGTGCAATCTCGCCGGTGATCTCGGTGCTCAGAGAAAGAACGAAGATGAGTGCCAGTGCGGCGATCGCCGCAGGGAGCGCAATTGCAAAGTTTGCGCTGAATTTATCGCGCATACGGCAGCCTTGTCCGTTGCAGGCGGCGATGGTGGTATCGGATATGAATGAAAGATTGTCGCCGAACATCGCGCCTCCGACAACCGAGCCGACACAAAGCGGAAGTGAAAATCCACTTGCGGAGGAAACGGAAACTGCAATCGGCGTTATAAGCGTTATTGTTCCGACGGAAGTTCCCATTGCAAGAGAAACGAAGCAACTTACGGTGAAAAGAACCGCAACCGAAAACTTCGGAGGGATTACCGACAGTAAAAAGTAAGCAACACTGTCGGCGCTTGAGCGTCCGACCACGCCGACGAATATTCCCGCGACGAGGAAAATAAGCACCATTGTTATAATGTTTTTATCTCCGGCACCTGCTCCCATAACGGAAAGCTTTTCGTCAAAAGAAAGCTTTTTGTTCTGTATGCAGGCGATAAAAAGAGATATCAGGAAAATAACAACAATAGGGATGTTGTAAAAGCCCATTTCGTACTTCAAAATGTACTCAAATGTGATTCCGAGCCCTAAATAGAGGATGAGAAAAGCTCCAATCGGCAAAAGTGCCAAAAAGTTACCGCATTTTTCTTTTGAAATTTTATCCTTCATATAATATAATCTCCTTGAAAGTTTCTTCAAAGAGTATTATAATAGTAAATGGTAAAAAAATCAAGGAGAAAACTTCATTATGTATATAATTGCACAAGTGATAGGAATTATTGCGCTTATTCTTGCCGTAATATCCTTTCAGCAGAAGACACATAAATATATCCTTGCGTTTCAGCTTGCCGCAAATTTTGCGTTTGTTCTCCATTTCGGACTTCTCGGTGCATATACGGGCGCGATATTAAACGCAGTTGCGCTTTTGCGTTCGGTTGTTTTTGTCAATAAGGGCAAGGTGTGGGCGGACAGCAGAGTGTGGCTGTGGCTCTTTTGCGCATTATCCGTTGCGGCGGGGATATTTACCTGGCAAAACGCGCTGTCTGTTCTGCCTATTCTCGGCATGGTTTGCACCACCGTCGCTTTTTGGATAAAAACGCCGAAGTATGTCCGTATGTGTGCTCTTCCGAGCTCTCCGCTCTGGCTTGTGTATAATTTCATAAACAACGCATGGGGCGGGGTGATTACTGAGGTAATAAATATGGTGTCAATTATCATCGCCGTCATAAGGCTCGATGTTATTGGTGAAAAGAAATGCAAAAAACAAGCAGATGATATGAATAATATTCAAAAAATATAAATAATTATAAAATAGATATTGACAAAAATAGCTGTCGTGGTGTATAATAATTCAAAATATATCATGGCAAGCTGTTTTTTGCCGGAGAATAAAAACATAAAAGAGGAATTGAAATGACTAAGGTATTTATTGACGGAAGCGCCGGAACAACGGGACTGCGTATTCACGAGCGTCTGGCGGGAAGACGGGATATAGAGCTGATGCTTCTTTCGGAGGAGCTTCGTAAGGATACATCCGCGCGCCGGGAAATGCTCAATACGGCAGATATCGTTTTTCTCTGTTTGCCGGATGCGGCGGCAATTGAAGCTGTCGGAATGGTTGAGAACAGGAATACCGCGGTTATTGATACATCTACTGCCCACCGCACAAATGATTCGTGGGCATACGGCTTTCCGGAAATCTCCGGCGGCAGAGAAAAGATAAAAGCATCAAAGCGAATTGCAAACCCGGGCTGCCACGCAAGCGGCGTTGTTGCGCTTACGGCACCGCTGGTTGAAGCCGGAATTATAGGGCGTGATGCGCAGCTCTCTGCTTTTTCGCTTACCGGATATTCCGGCGGCGGAAAGAAAATGATAGCGGAGTATGAAGAAGAAACGCGAGATGTTCTTCTTGATGCGCCGAGAATGTATGGGATTTCCCAGTCTCACAAGCATCTGCCGGAAATAGTTAAGGTATGCGGTCTTGCGTCCGCGCCGGTATTTTGCCCGATTGTTGCGCCGTATTACAGCGGAATGGAGGTTACGATTCCGCTTCACGAAAATCAGATACAGGGAAGTATCGAAGATATAAAAAAGGTATATGCCGATTATTATAAGAACGGTCTCGTCCGCTATTCGGATGCCGCTGATGAGTCAGGCTTTATGTCTGCCGGTGCGCTTTCTGACCGTGACGATATGGAAATATCCGTCTGCGGCAATGATGAAAGAATTCTTCTTGTATCAAGATTTGATAATCTCGGCAAGGGCGCATCCGGCTCGGCTATTCAGAATATGAACATCCTTCTCGGTGTGGATGAAAAAACAGGACTTAACGTTTAAAAAGGAAACGGTGATAAAAATGAAGATTATAAACGGCGGCGTCTGTGCCGCAAAAGGCTTTCGGGCGAACGGTATCCATTGCGGTATCAGAAAAAACAAAACAAAGCGTGATCTCGCGCTTATAGTAAGTGATGTGAAGGCATCGGCTGCGGCTGTGTATACTACCAACCTTGTAAAGGGTGCACCGCTTACGGTTACGAAAAATCATATATCCGACGGATATGCGCAGGCAGTTATCTGTAACAGTGGAAATGCAAACACCTGTAATGCAGACGGCATCGAGATTGCCGAGAAAATGAGCGCACTCACGGCAGACGCTCTCGGTATTTCTGCGAACGATGTTGTTATTGCTTCAACCGGCGTTATCGGTCAGCCGCTTGACATAACTCCGATTGCAAACGGCATTCCGTCGCTTTCCGCAGGTCTTTCTGTTGATGGCGGAGAGGCTGCTGCAGAAGGCATTATGACAACAGATACCGTGAAAAAAGAGATCGCCGTTGAGTTTACGCTCGGCGGTAAAACATGCAGAATGGGCGGTATCGCAAAGGGAAGCGGCATGATTCATCCCAATATGGCTACCATGCTCGTTTTCATCACAACAGATGCAGCCATTTCTCCGGCTCTCTTGCAGAAAGCTTTGTCTGCCGATATAGCAAATACGTTTAATATGGTAAGTATAGACGGTGATACGTCTACTAACGATATGGTAACAGTTCTTGCAAACGGTATGGCAGGCAATGCTGAGATTGTATCCGAGGGTGAAGATTTTGCAGTGTTTATGAAAGCTCTTAATACCATCACCGTTCATCTTTGCCGGATGATAGCTGCAGACGGCGAGGGTGCAACAAAGATGCTTGAGTGCAGGGTTAGTGGCGCGGCAAGTGTTGATGTTGCAAAGACGGTTGCAAAAAGCGTTATCTGCTCAAGCCTTTTAAAGGCGGCGATGTTCGGAGCAGATGCAAACTGGGGACGCGTTCTCTGTGCAATAGGATACAGCGGTGCGGCTGTTGATGTAAGCCGGGTTGATGTTGCGTTTAAGAGCGCCAAGGGTGAAATTGCGGTTTGCAAAAACGGAGCGGGCGTTCCGTTCTCTGAAGAGCTTGCAAAGGAGATTCTCCTTGAAACAGAAATTGAGATTATCGTTTCCGTGGGTGACGGTGAGTTTGGCGCCACTGCATGGGGCTGTGACCTTACTTACGATTACGTGAAAATAAACGGAGACTACCGTACATAAAGGAGAAGAATGAGATGGAAGGGATTTTTTCAAATGCAGAGAGAGCCGAGGTTTTAACCCAGGCTCTGCCGTACATACAGAGATATAACGGTAAAATCGTTGTTGTCAAATACGGCGGCAATGCAATGATAGACGAACAGCTTAAAGAACAGGTTATGGAGGATATCGTTCTTCTGTGGCTTATCGGTGTAAAGATAGTTCTTGTTCACGGCGGCGGTCCGGAAATAAGCGACCTTATGTCCCGCCTCGGAAAGAAAGAGGAGTTTGTGGACGGTCTGTGCGTAACGGATAAAGAAACTGTTGATATTGTCCAGATGGTGCTTGCCGGTAAGGTAAACAAAACCCTTGTAAACCTTCTCGAGATGAAGGGCGGCAAGGCGATGGGAATTTCCGGTATGGACGGCCGCCTCATTGAGTCGAAAATGCGTGATGAGCGTCTCGGCTATGTCGGAGACATCACAAAGGTCAACATAAAGCCGGTTATTGACCTGCTTGAGAAGAATTACATACCCGTAATTTCAACTCTCGGTTGCGATGCCGAAGGGAACACATACAACATCAACGGCGATACCGCGGCTGCGTACATTGCAGGTGCGCTCGGCGCCGAGCGTCTTATTATGATGACGGATATCGCAGGAATCCTGCGTGATAAGGATGACCCGTCAACGCTCATCTCGGAAATAACGATAGACGAAGCCTCTTCTTTGTATAAAGAGGGTGTTATATCCGGCGGTA
>JAFQGO010000074.1:0-2547 GCA_017398225.1 Oscillospiraceae bacterium
ATATATAGGACGTCCGAACACCTCAAATCCAACACGGTTAAGTGAAACCTCCAACCCAACTCCCGGAAAAGCGATATGGTTCTTCATATGCGCACCTACTTTCCGCTGACAACAGAAAGAGAAATTCTGTCTTCTTTGAACATCTTGCCGATAAAAGCCGAAACTTCGGCTGCTGAAATCTCATTCATCACATCTATTGTGTCAAGATAGTCATATCCGGCAAAGGTTGCCTCAACCTGTTCGTGGCAAAGAGATTTCACCCTGTCAAGAGAGCGAAGTGAAGCACCTAAGTTCGCCTTCTTTATTCTGTTGAAATAGCTGTAATCGATATCAGTCGCAAGAGACTGCGCTGCCGCAACAGCTTCATCGAGAACTTTTTGCGGATTTCTGCTTTCGCCCGATATCATCATCGCGATGCTTCCGGGTAAAACCATTGCTTCTGCATCAAACTCAGCACCAATATCTCCGTTGCCGTAAAGCTTTGCGTAAAGACGCGAGGATGGTCCCGCAAGAACATCTGCCGCAAGCTCTGCAACAAGACGGTTTCTCATTCCATCTTCTCCGTTAGTACGAAGCATACATTTTGCACCTATACCGAAAAGAGGAATCGCAGTTTCCATACTTTCTTCGACAAACGCTCTTGCAACGTGTGCCGGTTCACAGCCATAATCTCGCGCCGGAAGCACTATTCTTTCGCGGGAAAGCATAGATTCTGCCGTAGCGATAATTTTTTCAGCAGAAACATCTCCTGCAACGCAAAGTGTCATGTTCGACGGGACATAGAATGTATTATAGCACTTAAACAGCGTTTCCCGTGTTATTTCCCCGATACTTTCTACCGTTCCGATTATAGAATCCTTTGCCGGATGCACGGAATACAGCGACGACATAAGATTTTCATATACCTTCCAACCGGGGCGGTCGTTTACCATACTGATTTCCTGACCGATTATTCCCTGCTCTTTGGCAACATTCTCAACCGTGAAATACGGCGAGGTTACAAAATCAAGAAGGATCTCAAGGTTGTGCATAAACTTTTCTGTTCCCGAAAAGTGATATGCAGTCATTGTTTTGCTTGTAAACGCATTCGGTGACGCCCCGGTTTTTGCAAAAGTCTGCAAGGCGTTCCCCCCATCCGGCTGTTCGAAGACCTTATGCTCGAGAAAATGTGCTACACCGAGCGGCGATGTGTATTCTTCATTTCCGGATGTAAATGTAATATCAACAGAACCGTAGTTCACTGCAAGCATTGCATAAGCTCTGCGAAAACCGGGCTTCGGGAATACACATATTTTCAGACCGTTACCGCAGGTATGCGATATCATTTTCTGATTACAGCTCAGGTAAGAGTTTTCTTTCATTTTCTGTTCCCTCCATTCCGGTAAGAAGATACGTCACCGACGGCACAAGTCCTTTTGCAACTTCCACTATTCTTTGTCCATCGGCATTTTTTATCGCTGACGCAACCTCGCGAGGTGTACGTTCATCACCAAGAAGCGACGAGCGAAGCCAGAATGCTTCCATGGCATAAACGGAATCCTCGGTTGTGAGAAGATCATCGATCATTGCTTTTTTTGCATTGGTTATCTCTTCTTCCGATATATCTCCATCTATGCAGCTCTTAAACTCGCGGAGAATTGCCTTTTCTGCCTTTGAAGCATTCTTCGGGTCAATGCCTGCGTACATATATATAACCTTCTTGAACGAATCAAACATTGCGCCCGTGGAATAACAGAGTGATTCTTTTTCACGGACATTATTGAATAACTTAGATGAAGTTCCTCCGCCTAAGACAGATGCAAGGAGCTTTGAAAGATAAATATCTTTCTCGTTTGTATACATACTTATAATAAGGCTTGCCTGCGCAATATCCATACGCTCGCACACGCGCTTTTCTGCTTCATACTCCGGAGGGTTCGATGAAAACTTCGTCACCTTATCACGCATACCGGATTTAAAAACTGACAGAACCGCGCGCTCAACCTCATTATACGTATAATTACCGCAAAAGAAAATCTCACACGGGAAGGACGAAATCATTTTCTTATAAAATTTAAAGAGCAATTTATTATCAATGCATTCTGCTGCATCCTCCGTACCGAGCTCATTGACGGCATACGGAGAAGTGCCGAAAATGCACTCGTTTGTGCGGCGGAGCGCATATGACATTTTGTTGTTTATTTCAGACTTTATTTCGTCGATAAGATTAACTCTCTCTCCGTCGGTATATTCATCAAGGAACATACCGTTGCGGGTTTTCGGGTCGAGAAGAATCTCACCAAGAAGTTTCATCGCGCCGGTAAGCACTTTCTCTTCCATATCAACGAAATCGCATATAAATCCCGCAGACGAAATATCACCGTATTTGCGCGAAACGGGTTCTATACGCGTACCGTACATATCATCGAGAGCCGCCGCAAGCGATTCCATATCCGGATGCTTTGTTGTCCCTCTCCTCAGGATACGTGGGATAAGCGCCATTGATGTTGCAATTTCATCACTTGAACGGGAAAGAAACTGAACGGAAATACAATTTGTCTCAAAGCG
>JAFQGO010000075.1:0-7220 GCA_017398225.1 Oscillospiraceae bacterium
AGCTCTATCGCCTTTGCTATGCTTATTCTTCCCGTTGCCGGACTTGTAAGCTCGCCGTAGCCGCCGCATTCATAGCAGCCGTCAATATGATAATCTACCGTATCTTCTTCATCTATGCCGAGTCTGAGCAAAGAGCGTTTTAGTATATCATCACCGAAAAAGCAGATGCTGTTTGCGCCGTTTCTGATGCCGTCAAGCGCGGATTTAAGAAAATCCCCCGGTGTTTTTTTCGTGCATATAATATGGATTTTAACATACGGCGGCTTTATTTTCTTGTATTCATCAATAAACATATATGAAAGATCGTTGATAAGGTCGTTTCCGTCTTTGTCGCTTCCGCCAAGCGCAAACGGCTGGTTTTCGCTCATCCCGTGTCCGTTTATTTCCTCGATAAACGCATTCACAAGCTTTCTCGCCTCATCTTTGCCGGAAGCATCGTACAGCGGATAGAGAAGAGAGTCTATCCTTCCGAATGTGCGTATCCATGTCTGCTCCCCAAAATGCTGAAGAAAATGAAAGAGCAAAAGCATTTGGAAGCCTTCAAACAGATTTTTCGGTGCGGACACAAGAAGGTTTGAAAGTCCCTTTGCAATTTCTCGCTTACCTGCCTTTTCCGCTTCTTCTGCCGCTCTTGCAATAAATCGCTCTGCAGCGTTATATTGTAAAAGCGCCGCATCGAAAAATCTCTTTTTCTCTGCATCGTCGCCGGCATTTCTTGCCGCTTTCTCGACACGATCCCTGAGTCCTGCAAATCCGAGCGATATAACGTCCTTCCAGTTAGGGCAGGTATGCCCGAAGTCAAAGCGCATTTCAAGCGTTTTTGTATTTATAAGGTCGTGGTAATGCTCATCTGCAAAGTCTTCAAACTCATATTTAAATCTCGGCTGCAAAACCTCAAAATACTGCGGATAGTTATCCTTCATAAGGTCCGTTGTGCAAAAAAATGTATTTGTATCCGTGAATCTTATTTCGCAATTATCAAGGATAAATTCCGTCATCTCCGCATCTGTCTTGAGTGCGTCTTTCCCGTCGATGGGAATAAATTTCCGCACCTTTTCACGGAGATTGTTCGGATCTTTATTCTTCATAAGCTCACTTCTCGGAATAAATTTCTTTTTGTTCTCCATAATATTTACCTCGCTAAAAAGATATGGTTTTCATCTCAAGAGGTTCAAGTGTTATAACCCTCTCGCGCTCTCTGTTTATTACCTTTACGGTAACCGGCATATCAAAATCGGTATTCAAAAGATATATTTTATTTCCTTCATATACGGTGTAGCGAACCCTGTCGCTTCCTATCACCTTTATCTCACAATTGCGTGCACCGGAACTTATCATTTCACGCAGAACATTCCGGTAAAGCGGCATTGCTGCAGGGTGTCCCGGATAGTCAAGAGATGTGACAAGCGTTGCAATTCCGTTGCCGACCTGATGTTCCATAACCGTACAAAAATCAGGGTGCAGAGCTCCGGGAGCCTCAAGAAAGCTTTCGCTCCAATATCCCACAGGTGTTGCTCCGCAAAGCTTAACACCGAGGTATTCCGTAAATCCGCCGCTGAAGTTGGGATCGCAAACAAAGCTCTTTGTACCGGGATAGGATATCTGCCTGTCAATTGAGTTATATTCAAACTTCGTCCCACCGTTGGTTCTGAAGGTCTCGCCGGTAGGTCTGCATCCGAAAAGCGCCTCAATCTTTTCATCGCTTATAAGAAGAAGCCGCCCATTTCTCACAGTGTTGCGGTTTAAATGCGCTGCACTCATAAGCAGCCGCCCGCCTCGACGGACATATTCCGTCAGCTTATCCATATTCTCATCCGTCATACTGTTCCAGCCAAGGAATATAAGGCGGTCATACCGCAAAAGCTTTTCGAGCGAAGCTTCAATCGGTACAATGTCGAATGTTCCGTACTCCGGATATGCGGAAAAATCGTTGTCACCATAGTTTGCTACATCTGTCCATTTTCTCTTTATCCCAAGCTCATCAAGCAGACGCCACGAGTACTCTGCATCGCCAAAGCCCCAGTCCTCGCGATCAAACTGATTCCACAAGGAGGTTCCCACAAACCCCGGCCATGCGTCGTGAAGCCCGGAAACAAAAGCTGTCTTAACCACAGGTCCGCCTGCCGGTCTCTCATCGTTTTTGGCATATTCAGCCATTTCTTTTATTGCGCTCCGATACATCCCGCACAATGGCGAATCCTTGCCGTATTGATGCCCGTATGAGTCTATCGCTTCATCTCCGCTTTCAATGCTTATCATATTCGCACCGGATATGTATGCAAACTTCCACAAAAGCTCAAGCCGTTTTTGCTTAAGTATATCATCGTGGCGCATTCCCGCAAACCACTCGTGGGCAATAAGCGTACCCCACATTCCCGAGCCGAGGGCACGCGCCGCACCGCGTACTGACGGGAACATGGTATCCCAATCAAAATTAACGGTTTCAAGAACGGGAATATCTGCTCCCGCTTCCAGATTATATCTGCTGAATGCGGATGCTGCCATGCTGATGATGTGCGGCAGTCCCAATTCTTTATCAATATCTGCAAAGGTCTTCACATACTCAACATAGCTTTCATGCGCCTCACGCAGATTTTTAAATCCGTTTTCCTGCTTTGCGGTATCCGGCCCGTGCGGCACATACTGGCTGAAATAGCCGCGGAATTTTGAGCCGCGCGAGCAATCTATTTCGCTTATGCATTCGCCGAGAAAATATTCCCCGGCAATTTCACACATCTTTGCAACAAGCTCCGGTGTAAACTGTGATTTTTTCCCTGCGGGCGGGCGCTGTGCGGTGTAACCGAAATGAAAATATATTTTATTCTCAGCAAGAAATTGCGCCCACTGTATAAAATATTCATGCGGAACCTGAACGCCGAATTTCGGACGAATATAAACGTAATTGCTCCCGCTTCCTATAACGCGTTCACGCACCTCTTCTATAACGTCCTGCGGGTCTGCCGAGTGTTCACCTATCTTTACGCCTGTCATCACGATATCTTTGACCATTGCGCTATACTCCTTTTATTTACCGGGGAGAAATTTTCTCCCCGGCATCTCAAAAAAACTTACTTTGTTCTTGCAAATGCGCTTTCGTATGCAGCAAGAAGCTTCGAAAGTCCCATTTTATTTATTTCACTTACCATTTCATCGAACTTATCAATCGGCTCAAGACCGAGAATCATCTTTGAAACCATCTCTTCCGCATATGTGTTGATGGCTGTGAGATATTCGTCTCTTACCTCAAATTCTTCTTTGTTGAAGAAAAGCCAGTGGATTGTGTTTGCATACGGCATCGTGTGCTCAAGCACCATATCGCGTGTTTCTGCAATATCCTCTGATTCATATGCAAGAACTGCCTCCGGGTCCATACGCGTAAACGTTCCGTAGGTGCCAAAGCCAAAGAGCGTGTTCGACTGTGCCTTAGACTCGTCGGTTATATACACGCGCTTGCCGTCAACGGTATTATATGTCTCGCCCTCTTTACCCCATGAAACAAGCTCGAGCGCCTCATTGGAATAGAACCAGTCCACAAACTTTGCGGTATTTGCAATGCGCCCTTCGTCGCGGGTGTTGCACATCATCATACCCCATGGGTCAACGTTATATTTATTTACCATTGCAACTCCGCTTTCTGCCGCAACAGGCGGAACCATTGCCTGAAGGTCAAAATCCGGATTCTGCATGCGCGCAAGACCGTTGAAGAAGTCAATTCTCGTCTGATACTCCGGCATAATAAATCCGCGGTCTGTTGTGATAAGCTCCTGCCATGCAGTGTTGTTTATCGTCATAAAGTCTGCCGGCATAAGCTTTTCTTCTACCATCTTTTTGTAAAACTCTATAATATCGCGCATTACCTCTTCCGTTGCGCCATAGCACCATTTTTCATTGTCGTAATCGTAATAGAGTCCCATTTCCCAATACGGCTTCCACGAGGAGCCGCTTGTATTGAGCGCACTGAACTTTGAGCGGATACAGTACGGATATGAATCCGGATACAGCTCCTTAAGCTTTTTGCAGACTTCATAAAGCTCGTCAAACGTTGTCGGAACAGCTAAGTTGTGCTTTTCAAAAATATCTTTTCTGTAGAGCCATGCACGAACGTTCTGAGACATCTCGCGTCCAATAACCGGAGAATAATAAACTTCGCCGTCATATGCCTTACGCATATTTACGTTCTCTTTCATTTCGTCCTCTGTAAGAGTTCCGAGCCATGCGTTGTAGTTCGGCATATACTCCTTCATATCATCGAATGAGATAAATGCGCCCTGGAAAATATAGTCATCCTTCGGCTTTGATGAGTAGTTGGTGATGTCCGGAAGTGTATCCGGAGACGCAAACATAAGCGAATATTTTGTGTTTACATCAGCAGACGGATACGCCGTAACATTTACGGTTGCACCGCTTCCCTCCGCAATATATTCCCAGATTTTCCAGTCTTCGCGATACGGCCAGCTTGCGTGGGAGATCGTTGCCACTTCGATAACATCTTCCTTTGTCAGCGGGTCAAGGTTTGCGACAGAGCCCCCGCCTGTTTCACCGCCGTTGCATGCGCAAAGCGCGAGCATCATAACCGCTGATAAAATAAATGCTGTAAGTTTTTTCATCTTGTTTTTCTCTCCTTTATTTATAGCTTTGTATCCGGATATCCCGAATATAAATTTCATAATAAAACTAAAACAGTTCATCCGTAAAATATGCGTTTGTGTATGCCTTTGTTCCGTCTTTTCCGACAACAGTTATGAAAAAATACCCGTCATCGGCCTCAACGTCGAAGCAAGCAGCTTCGATGAGCACATTTTTTTCTTTTTTGATCGCTACATTCTTTCCCGGCTTGGTGATGAATATCGCCTGCGCAGGTGATGTAGAAATATAAGCCTTTCCGTGCTCAAAATAAAGCTCATTTATAAGCGGACCTTCGGATGCATAAAAGCTTCCGTGAAGCAGAGCATCGGTTATCGTCTTATATTCCAGCCGCCCGGCTTTTACCATCGTAAATCCGCCAAAGGAATCCCTGTCACCGTCCTTATTGTGATTATCATCCGTTGCAATGCAGAAAATCCGTTTCCCTGCCCGCAGCTGTTCATCATATATTTTTGAGTTATGCTCATCATGACCATCGGCCACACAACCATAGTTGCAGATTTCCATGGCGTGCATATTGCTGTATTTAATATAGTCGGTATATTCTTCTCTCGACCACACAGGATGGTTATGCGTAACAAAAAATCCGCATTTCTTTCCTTCATTTATGAAGCTGTTAATACTCTCAGGAGTATACTCCATTTTAAAGTCAGGACGGGAGTCATCATATGTAATAAGGGACTTATACTGTTCGGGGATTTCTCTATCCTTATCCCAACAAGGCTGAACATTGTTATCCGGACTTAACGCAATCATGCATATATCGCAGTTTTTACGGAACTTATTCGCGGGTACACCGTCAACTACATTGTTCACGCCAAACTCCAAGCCGTTAAGAGCAAGAAAGTTTTCATCCGTCAGCTCATTATGCGGAACCATTATACCGTGGTCGGTATATGCCACAACGGAATATCCCTTCTCTATATACCTCGCCTTGATTTCTTCAGGCGTCCATCTGCCATCCGAAACCGTCGAGTGGCAATGGAGATTTGCCTTGTAGAAAGTTCCCTTTTCCGGCAACAAGTATTTTCGCATTTTCGCTTCCTTTCTCGGTTGGGGGCAGTTTATTTTCTGCCCCCATCAGGCTACTTCACATAATCCGATATACGCTTGATCAGTACCGCAACCTCGGCACGAGTTGTGTAATCGTTTGGAGCGATTTTGCCACTCTTACCATTTACAAGACCTGCGCCGATGAGATTGGTCACGGCATCACGCGCATATTCCGCAACTGTTGCATAATCCGAATATTGCGGTTCGTCGTATGCGCCGAATCCTACATTCTGTTTCTGCAGCGCGCGGTACACTATCACCATCATATCCTGACGGGTGATGTTGTTTCTCGGTGCATATTTGTTATCACCTATTCCGCCGATAAGCCCGCTGTTTCTCGCTATTGCAAGCTCGGTTGCAAAGTAATCGCTTGCTGTAACATCTGCAAAGTTCTCCGCATTATCCGATGTCAGCTTAAATGCGCGCACCAAGAGCAGCGCAAAATCTGCGCGGGTGATGTTACTTGCAGGTGAGAATGTTGTTTCCGATGTTCCCTTGATGATTCCGTCCGATGCCAAAGCGTTTATTGCATTCTCTGCCCATGCGTGGTTACCGAGGTCTGTGAAACGGAGTGTCTCCGTTTCACCCGACGCGTCGGGTGCTTTTTCGCCATCTTCGTTTTTATCTTCATCGGTATCCGTCGTGTTTTCGGGCTTGTCGGACGGTGCGGCACCGCCGCCACCGCCTCCTCCGCCGCCTGCAGGTGCTCCGGTGCCTTCGGCATTACCGCCGGACGGGGTTTCCGTTTTATCTTCTTCACCGTTTTTATCCGATGTTGAACCGCCGGTTGTCGAACCGTAAACCGTTACCGTGAAGTGCACCGTGCTCTCGCGTCCGTCGCTATCACGCGCCGTGATTGCAACGTGGTTATCACCTATCTGGCTGCTGTCCGGCTTCCATGTAAGCGTTGCAGTATCGGGATTAAAACTTGCACCACGCGGAAGCGTTTTTGCCTCATACACTATCGTATCCGAAACATCGCTGTTTGCAGTCACCTTAACAGAAACGCTGCTTCCTGCAGACGTTGTCACGCTTTCAACCGGCTCAAACACCGGTGCGGCATCTTCCATATACGAGGTCGGGATCACAAACTCCTGGTCCTCGGCTATGTTATATACATAACCTCCATCGAAATTGTAAGAATCCCGAAACGAGCGCACCGTGGACACCGTCCCGATATCAAGACGTATAGTTCCGTCATCTTTTTCTTCTGTTCCGAGGATTTTGTACGCTCCGCTTTCCTTGCCGTCGTTCTTAATATAGATGTACCTTCCCGTAATATCCTTCCGTACATCTTCGATCGTCATTCCGTCAACGGCATTGATATTTACGTCAATCCAGTTTTCAAAATCACCGTAAACCATCTCGTCATCAAAACCTGCAACCATTCCGGTATATGCCTTCGGTTGCTTCACATTTTCTTTAATCTGAAGCTCACCATTTAAAACATCACCGTCGTTTACGTATCTGTAAATTACATTTCCGTCCTCATTGAAGCTGATAACGCCGACAAATCCACGGAA
>JAFQGO010000076.1:0-3771 GCA_017398225.1 Oscillospiraceae bacterium
AAGCGTTTCCGAAACATCTTTTTGCGTACCGTTTCCGCCGCATGCGGCAAGAGCGAGAATCATACTGATTGCAAGAATGATTGCCGCAAAGTTTTTCACATACTTTTTCATAATAATCTTACCTCCGTTTTTTTACTTAACCCCGGCAGCTTCATACAGCGCTTCAAGATTTTCTATAATCTCCATGCCGTAATCACCGCCGACTTTTGCTTTTTTCCTTCCTGTTGCTTCTATAACATCACAAAGTTGCAGATATTGCCAAGACTTTCCTGTTGCTTCTTCGCTTGCTTCCGAAATTGTTTCAAACACGCCATCCACGCCACAAACACTGATACTTTGCCGCGGAATTATCCGAATTTCTCCTTTGCTGAGATACAACGTTATCTCATACCTGTTGACATCGCAGTTTCCCATAAGATTGAACGTTACTGAAACCCCGTTTTCAAGCTTCAGCATCCCACTCGCCGCATTCTCTGTTCCTTCTTCGTGCAAGCTTACACCGCATTGCACAGAAACAACCTTGCTTCCTGTTATGTACTTTACCATATCAAGCGTATGTGCGCCAAAGTTATACAGAATGCCTCCTCCTGATACAGCTTTATTCATAAGCCATTTTGGTGAGACAGGTCCGGGATAACGGCAGGTTCTTACCTCATTTATCGAGATAAGATCGCCGTATTTTCCCGATGCAATAAGTTCTTTTGCAATAACGTTTTCTTCCGAATAGCATTGCATATGCCCTACCCACAGCATAACACCGTTTTGTTCACATACCTCAATCATTGAGCGACAATCAGAAACATCAATCCCCATCGGCTTTTCAACAAAAACGTTAATTTTCTTTTCGGCACAATATCTCACACACGCTCCATGAAAGGCAGGCGGTAAGCAGATTATCACAAGCCCGAGATTTTCTTTATCAGTCATCTCTTCATAGCTTGTGTATGCATTCGCACAAGTCTTCTCGGCAAATTTGCGGCATCTTTCTTCATCCACATCGCACACTGCCGATATTTTTGCCTCCGGTATTTTCAACAGCGCATTGATATGTGCAGTGGCAACTTTACCGCAACCGATTATTCCAACATTAACCATAAAACATTCTCCAAAATCACTTTGTATAATCCAATATTCTCTTTATCAGCACCGCAACCTCGGCTCTTGTTGTATAATCCGTTGGTGCGATGAGATTGTTTTTGCCGTTAACAAGACCTGCACCGACGAGTGCGGAGACTGCTTCGCGGGCGTAAGGTGCGACAGTGTCAAAATCGGGATATTGCGATAACACCTCATCCGTCGCCTGCAGCGCCACCTTCCCCTCAAGGGGAAGGCTATTTAACGCGCGGTAGACGATTACCATCATATCCTGACGGGTGATGCTACTTCGCGGAGCATACTTGTTATCACCGATGCCGTTGACAAGACCAGTATTGCGTGCAATTGCAAGCTCAGATGCAAAGTAATCACTTCCCGAAACATCTGCAAAGTTCTCATCATTGTCACTTGTGAGATTGAACGCACGGACGAGAAGCAGAGCAAAATCTGCACGGGTAATGTTATCGGCGGGACTGAACGTGCTTGCAGACGTTCCCTTTATTATTCCATCTGCCGCAAGTGTGTTTATTGCGCCCTCTGCCCATGCGTGGTTACCGAGGTCGATGAATTGCGTTTTTTCAACCTCATCTGCCTCGTCTGCGCTCGGCACCTTCTCCTCGAGGAGAAGGCTTTCATCGTCATCGGTCTTGGTTTCATCATCAGGCTTGTCGGTCGGTGCGGCACCGCCGCCACCGCCTCCGCCGGCCGAACCTGTGCTATCACTCGCTGTTCCGGAGCCGTCTGCTAACGGAGGTTCTGTTGTGTTGTCGGTTGACGGTTTTCCCGTTGTGCTTCCGTAAACCGTTATGACAAAATGAAGTGTCTCTTCGCGTCCGTCCTCATCAGTTGCAAGGATTGATACGCGGTTATCGCCAATTTGTGAGCTGTCCGGCTTCCATGTAACGGTTGCTGTATCTGCATTAAAGCTTGCGCCACGCGGAAGCTGAAGCGCGCTGTAAGAAATTTCCTTACCGAGCGGACTTATTGCGTTTACTGCAACGCTTATCGACGAGCCTGCCGATGTGCTTTTATCAGAAACAGGAGTGAACTCAGGATTGTTTGTAACCTCATCGGTGAGACCGATTGTAAACACCTGCCCCTCGGCAATGTCATATACAAAGCCTTCATCAGGATTTTCAGTATCCCGGTACGCGCGGATTGTACTTACACCGCCGATATCAAGCTTTATCTCGTCATCACCCTCAGGCAATGCAGAAATAATCTTATACATACCGTTACGCACACCGTCATTCTTAACATTGATGTACTTACCTGCAAGCTCTGTTGTTGCTATGTCCGCATCCGGTTTTACGATAATGTAGTTTGAACGGGTAAGATCTTTTTCAAAACCGGTAACCGTTCCTGTAAGGCGGACAAGGTTGCTTTCTGCCGACCCAAATCTTGCGCCGTCGTGAATGTAGGAATAGATAAGCTCATTATCCTTATACGAAAGAACTCCTACAAATCCTGTGAACTCAAGAGTACGTCCTACACTTTCGTCATATATCGTATACGAGCGCTTTTCATCTGTTGAGTATGCGATATAATCTATCCTTCCGCTTGTATGAGTTACCTTGACTGCCTTTGCCGCGTCAACAGCGGAAAGGTCGCCGTCAACCGGAGTTATCGGAAGAGCCTCAATCTTCTTTATATATCTTGCATCCTTATACGGTTCATAAACTGTGGTGAACAAGGAATTGAGCGTTCCGCTTCCCTTGCGACGAATAAGAACCTGTTCAAGGGTGTCGTAATACTTCGCTGCTTCTCCCTTTCTTGGAACAAATGCCGAAGTTATCGCAACCTCATCTGCCTCAAAATCATTTAGCGCCGTCATACGGAGATGAAGATTCATATTATACGGAAGCACCTTCTGGAAATCACGAATCTTAAAATCCACTGCGAAATTATCTTTTCCTGTCTCATCACGGCGGATATTTTTAAGGAACGTAAAGCCTGTCGGATAGGTTGGTGTTCCGTTCTCAATAAAGCCCGGATCCATCCCTATTTCTACCTCTTCACTTGCGTAAGTTCCTTTGTATTCCCCAGTCGTTTCATCTACCTGCTTTGTAAGGGTAAGCCCTTCTGTTTCATAAATCTCATCGGAATGGGCACGGAAAGTATAAATCTGATCATTTCCGCCAAGAACCTTAAAGAAATCAACGCCATAAGATATCTCGTCGGAAACCTTTACCGAAACAAGAGTACGTCTGTATACACGAGTCTCGTCATACACTGCCGAGGAATCAACATCCATAACGCCGACATTCTCCCCTGCGTCAAAATGAAGTGGAGATGTAGACTCTGACATCGCCTTCTGATTTTTTGTATTAACCACAACTGTGTTATGCGAAAGAGTTCCGTCAAGCCACAGTCTTCGCGGCGAGGTGTTCGCATCCTCGGGATATCCGAAATCCGGAGCAAAGTTATACCCGAAAGCATCAATTCCGAGATTCAGGCTTCCCGTATGTCCGTGTCCTTCAGTTCTTCCGAAATACATCCAGAAATCACGCTGAGAATCATATGTTGCATTCGTTCCGGCAGACTTTATCAGTTCACCGTCACGCAAAACTGCAAACCCCGCACCCGTCAACATTTCACTTTCAAGGTACTGTCCTTCGCTCTCCACAATATCTTCTATTTCATCTGCGATTGCCTCCGGATTTTTCACAAAGATAT
>JAFQGO010000077.1:0-4459 GCA_017398225.1 Oscillospiraceae bacterium
CCGACAAAAATAACAAGCGATGCAAGGATGTGGTAAACCCGCATAAAGGTCTTTCCCGGTTCTCTCCCAAGCATATATATAAGGCATTTGTCCACATAATAAAGATTCCCGAGAAGCGTTGTAAATGCGAAAAGAATCATTGCCGCAGTTATAAACACAGGACCAAAATCGCCAAGCACTGCCTGCAATGATGCCTGAACATACGGTGCACCGGAAAGCGCTTCCGTCGGCTCAACGCCCGAACACATACACATAAACGCCGTTGCACTGCATACAAGCACGGTATCAATGAATACAGAAAGAATCTGCACAAGCCCCTGCTTTGCGGGATGTGCCACTTCAGCAGATGCCGATGCATTCGGCGCAGAGCCTACGCCCGCTTCGTTACTGAAAAGGCCGCGCTTTATTCCGTACATAACGCATGAGCCGGAAAAGCCTCCGAATATCGCTTCAAAGTTGAATGCATCCGAAAAAATGCGTGAGAATACCTGCGGAAGCGCATCTGCATTAAGAATCACAATGAGAAGCGCAACGAGGATATATGCAACACCCATAAAGGGAACGAGTGCTCCCGTAATTTTGATTATGCGCTTCCCTCCGCCCATAAGGCAGAAGCACACCACTGCCGAAAGGATAAGACCTATTATCCACGGCGAATATGTCGGATTATAAAACTCATACGCAGAAAACGTTGACTGCAAATTATATGACGCAAGCATATTGAATCCGAAGCCGTAGGTGAGAATTAAAAACACAGAAAAGATAAGCGCAAGTGTGCGGCTTTTAAGCGTTGCCTCAATATAATACGCAGGACCGCCGTAAGCGCCGTCTCGTCCTCGCTTTTTATAAATCTGCGCAAGCGTACTTTCGACAAAAGCGGATGCACCGCCGATAATCGCAATAAGCCACATCCAGAAAACAGAGCCGAATCCGCCAAGACACAGCGCCGTTGAAACACCGATAATATTTCCCGTTCCGACACGTGATGCGGTAGACACCATAAGTGCCTGAAATGATGAAACGCCCTTTCCGTCCGCAGGCTTTTCCGTAACAGCACGAAGCTGCTCGCCAAAAAGACGGAACTGCACAAAGCGCGTCCTCACCGTAAAATACAGTCCGCCCGCCACAAGAAGAATAACAAGCACATACGTGTACATTGCGTTGCTTATATTGGCAATAATTGCATCCAACACTTTGATTCCACCTTATAACCAAATTACTTTTTCTTTATTTTTACCTTTTTTTCAGGAACATATTTTTCTATGTAAGACAAAAATATGTTTTTCTGCTCCTCATTCTCAAAGCTGCGTTTCGGGAAATAAAACGCCTTACGCTTTGTGAGAAATACATAATAGCTGTCCTCCGATTCACGGACGGAATACACATCTGCCCACGGAAGGCGGGTTTCTCCCGATGCCGCGCTCTGGCGGATTTCATCATCGTCAATTTCAAGATAAAGCTCGCTTGATGCACCAAACGCCGCATATCTGTTTTCCGCACGCTTGAACACCCCGCGTTTTCTCAATATATATATTATCGGAAAGAATATCACAAAAAGCAGGAAGCCTATTATCAGGTTGTGGCTTAATCCAAAAAACGTGAATGCTATTGCAAGTGCGAGCAGCGCTGCAAGCACGGTAGATGCCGCGCGAGCCTGAAACCAGCAAAGGCCGCTGTAATCCTCTGCAAGAAAATCTGTCCTGAACTTCATTTTAAACTTCTCCTTTCAGTCGGCAAAAACAACATACTCATATAATCATACCCCGCTTTTGCGCTTTTTGCAAGTATTATTGCTTCTGTTTTACAATAATTTCATTATCGTGCGGATACCTCATCCAGCATTTGCAGGAATTCGTCTTCCGTAAGGACCGTAATTCCAAGCTCGTTTGCCTTCTTAAGCTTTGAGCCTGCGTTTTCTCCCGCTACAACATATGTTGTCTTTTTAGATACAGACGACGATGCCTTGCCGCCGAGCTTTTCTATTTTCTCTTCCGCCTCGCTGCGCGTAAACTTTGTAAGCGCACCGGTGAGAACAAACGTCTGACCGGCAAAAGCAGTTCCCTTCTTTTCTCCCTTGAACTCCATATTTACTCCCGCGGCACGGAGTTTTTCAATAAGCTCGTGTGAATCCGGAAGGGAAAACCATCTCTTTATGCTGCTTGCTACAACCTGTCCGATATCGTCAATAGTGCAAAGCTCATCCTCTGATGCGTTCATCACGGCATCAAGGGAACCAAAGTGCTCGGCAAGCGTTTTGCCCGCCTTCTGCCCGACGTGACGTATACCAAGCGCAAAAAGAAGCCTTGACAAGTCGTTTCCCTTGGTCTTTTCTATCGCGGTGATGAGATTTGCCGCCGACTTTTTACCCATACGGTCGATCTTCTCTATCTGCTCGGATTTTAAGGAATAAAGATCTGCCGCGTCGCGGATAAGCTCTCCCGCCACAAGCTGTTCAACAACAGCGGGGCCAAGGCCGTCAACATCCATTGCATCTCGCGATGCGAAGTGTATTATATTGCGTATTCTCTGCGCGGGACACTCGGAATTAACACACCTTACCGCCGCTTCTCCATCCTCGGAGAAAACAGGGGAGCCGCACACAGGGCAAACCTCCGGCATTTCAAAGGCGCGCGCATCATGAGGTCTTTTTTCTTTTACCACTCCCACAATCTCCGGAATGATATCACCGGCCTTCTGCACAATGACCGTATCGCCGATCATTATATCCCGCTCTTTTATAAAATCTCTGTTATGAAGCGTTGCACGGCTTACCGTAACGCCCGAAATATGCACGGGTTCAAGTACGGCATTGGGCGTAAGCACGCCCGTCCGTCCGACCTGCAGGATGATATCAAGAAGCTTCGTCTGCTTCTGCTCCGGCGGGTATTTATACGCCGCCGCCCACCTCGGGAACTTTGCCGTTGCGCCGAGCATCGGTCTCTGGCTTATGCGATTCACCTTAAGCACCGCGCCGTCTATCTGAAACGCGAGTGAATCGCGCATATTCCCAAGTCTTTCTACCTCTGCAAACGCATCGTCAACAGATGAAAACACGTTGCAATATGGGCTTACCCTGAAGCCAAGCTTTGCAAGATACGCAAGGGATTCCGCATGGGTTTCAAACTCCACGCCCTCGGCAAGCTGAACGTTGAATATTATTATATCAAGACTTCTCTCGGCGCACAGCTTCGGATCAAGCTGGCGCAAGGAACCTGCCGCGGCATTGCGCGGATTTGCAAAGAGCGTTTCTCCGCGCGCTTCACGCTCTTCGTTCAGACGATAAAACGTCTCTCTCGGCATATACACCTCGCCGCGGATGATAAGACGGCGTGGGGCATCCTCAATATGCAGCGGAAGGCTTTTAATTGTCTTTATGTTCTGCGTGACGTCCTCGCCGGTAATTCCGTCTCCGCGCGTTACCCCGCGCACGAGAGTTCCGTTTTCATACTCAACAGATACCGAAAGGCCGTCAATTTTAAGCTCTACCGCGTACTCCGCATCGGGAACAACTTCTTTTACACGTGCATCAAAATCCGCAAGCTCTTCCTTTGAAAACACGTCCTGCAAGCTGTCCATCGGTATTTCGTGGCGCACCGACTCGAAAGCCGTAAGCGCCTGCCCGCCAACACGCTGTGTAGGCGAATCCGGCGTTATAAGCTCGGGGTGTTCCTTTTCAATTTCTTTTAAGCGGCGCATAAGCATATCATATTCATAGTCCGATACGCTCGGTGCATCCTCAACGTAGTAGCGGCGATTATGCTCCGCAATCTCCGCACGAAGTGATTTTAATTCTTTTATTATTTCTTCCATATCAAAACACCTTCCGATGTGTAGTTTGTGAACCATTCCGTATCAGCTTATGTACATTTATTTTATCATATACGGTGAATATCCGTTTGCCCGGATAAAAATCCTTTTTAATGGCAATAACTTCTTGCCGCATTTCTTATACAACAGCCAACACTATTCCGAAAATGATAATTCCGGCGCACAAAAGCTTTCGCGCTATTTTTTCTCCGTAAACAAACTTGCCGCTGAGAATTGCCACTATCACCGCACTTTGCTTAAGAAGAGTCATAACCGTCACCCGGCTTGCCTCATAGGAATTTGCAATGAAAAGCAGGCGGTCACCCGCAATCAGAAGAAAGCTCAGAATATAAATATACGGATTTTTTGCACAGCCTCTGATATCTGCCTTTTGTCCTTTGATGCAAATATATGTATAGTACATTACAGAAAGCATAAGCATAAACCAGAACTGCAGCTGGATGCTGCTGACTGCTTTTGTTGACATAATATACTTGTCCATTATTCCCGATACTGCATTCAAAAGGCACGAGAAAAGAACAAGCCACACATACCTGCCGTCTGTTTTTCTGTCAGTCCCGTCCTTTTGCCGGTTCACAAGATATAATCCGGCAACAACAAGAAGCAAGCTTATGATGCCCTTTAAAGTTAA
>JAFQGO010000078.1:0-5104 GCA_017398225.1 Oscillospiraceae bacterium
CACTGGCTTACCTCGCCGAGAAGGACGGCTCCGCTTCCTTTCTCAACCTCAAAATCGTGATAAAGATACTGCGGTATGTATATGCTTTCTCCCGGAGTCAGACGAATCTGTGTGCCCGCCGCAACGGTGTACGCCTTTCCGTCCGTATACACCGTTACATCTGTCTCATAATCAATCTCCTCATTGGGAAGACTGTTATATACTCGGATAAGAACATTTCCTCCGCCGCGGTTGATTATATCCTCTGTTTTATACCAATGGAAATGATTCGGTGCATACTGCCCTTCTTTTAAATAGAGGAGCTTTTCGGCATAAACCTTGGGGTATTTTTCCGCCATTTTACGATTACCGTTTCTTATCGTTATAAGTGAGAAGCCGAATTTATCAAAATCCCCCTTACCGTAGTCGGTAATATCCCAGCCGAGCATACAGTCGCGAACCTCATCGTATTCGTGCCCCTTTTCCTTCCACTCCTCGGGAGTAAAATGACAGAAGGGCGGCAGATAACAGCAATGCTTTTCGCACATTGCTTCAAGCTCTCGCAGAGCGGCATTTATATCCGAACGTTTCATATAAAAAACCTCTTTTCATCTGATTTAAAACCAAATAAATTTTATCATATCAAGCATTGCTTGTCAATTAAAAAACCGGGAGCTGCTAAAACGCAGTTCCCGGCACTTTGATATTCAGTTTACTTTACAAGCTTTTTTGCTGTTGCAACAACGTTTTCAACAGTAAATCCGAACTTCGGGAAGAGCTTTGAATACGGAGCCGAAGCGCCGAAGCCCTCCATGCAAATCTTTGCACCGTCAAGACCTACATAGCGGTCAAGACCGAAGCCGCAGCCTGCCTCAACAAAGACTCTTGCACGGATGCTCATCGGAAGAACGCTCTCGCGATATCCCTCACTCTGCATCTCAAAGAGCGCAACCGACGGCATAGAAACGACGCGCGCAGCAATTCCCTCTGCCTTAAGCTCATCATATGCCTTGTAGCAAAGCTCAAGCTCTGAACCGGAGCCAATGAGGATAACCTCTGCATTGTCGCTGTCGCGGAGGACATAACCGCCCTTGAGTGCAGCCTTACCTGTCTCTTCATAGTACGGGAGGTTCTGACGTGTAAGCGCGATACCTACCGGATGCTTGCCGTTTGTAACTGCATAGTACCATGCAGCAGCTGTTTCGTGACCGTCAGCCGGACGGAAATCAACAAAGCCCGGAATAGAGCGCATTGCAGCAAGCTGCTCAATCGGCTGATGAGTCGGGCCGTCCTCGCCGACACCGATGGAGTCATGCGAGAAGACGTATGTTACCGGAAGCTCCATAAGCGCTGAAAGGCGCATAGCCGGCTTCAAGTAATCAGAGAACACAAAGAAGGTTGCAACAAACGGATGAATGCCGCCGTATGCTGCCATTGCGTTTGCAATAGCACCCATTGCATGCTCGCGGACACCAAAGTGGATGTTGCGGCCTGCGTAATCGTTTTTGCTGTAATCTCCGCCTTCCTTGATGTTTGTCTTGTTAGACGGTGCAAGGTCAGCAGAGCCGCCGAAGAGACTCGGCATAATCTTTGCAAGGCGGTTTATCATCTCGCCGGAGAGATTACGCGTAGCGTTTGCCTTATTTTCAAAGCCCCAGAATTCATCGGAATCAAGAGCTGCCATATCGAGCTTACCGGACATAAGAGCTTCCCACTCTTTTGCAAGCTCCGGATACTTCTTTGCGTAATCGGAGAAGAGCTTGTTCCATTCATCCTCGTTCTTGTTAAGGTCGGAAACAATTTCCTTCATATTAGCGTAAACCTCGTCTGCCACGAAGAACTCTTCTGCCGGCATTTCAAGGTTTTCTTTAAGCTTTGCAAGCTTTTCTGCACCGAGAGCCTCACCGTGAACCTGGCTTGTTCCTGCATTCGGAGCGCCGTAACCGATTTCGGTTGTAATTTTAATAAGAGTCGGCTTATCCTTCTCTGCCTTTGCCTCGTCAATCGCAGCTGCGATAACATCGGTGTCGTTGCCGTCTGCAACAGAGAGAGTCTGCCAGCCATATGCTTCAAAGCGTGCACACACATCTTCTGTAAATGCAATATCGGTGCTTCCTTCAATTGTTATGGAGTTTGAATCGTAAAGCACTATAAGCTTTCCAAGTCCGAGTGTTCCTGCAAGGGATGCTGCCTCGGATGCAATACCTTCCATAAGGCAACCGTCGCCGCAAAGAACATATGTATAGTGGTCAACAATATCCATACCATCGCGGTTGAACATTGATGCAAGACGACGCTCTGCCATTGCAAAACCAACACCGTTTGCAATACCCTGCCCAAGCGGACCTGTGGTAATCTCAACGCCGTTTACCTCGCGGTACTCGGGATGTCCCGGAGTCTTGCTACCCTCCTGACGGAAAGCCTTAAGGTCATCAAGCGTAAGACCGTAATCAAACATATGGAGAAGCGAATAAAGCATCGCCGAGCCGTGACCGGAGGAAAGAATAAAGCGGTCGCGGTTCTGCCACTTTGAGTTTTTCGGGCTGTGCTTCATTTTTTCTGCCCAGAGAGTGTATGCCATCGGCATTGCACCGAGAGCAATACCCGGATGTCCGGATTTTGCCTTATCGATAGCTTCTGCCGCAAGCACGCGCATCGTATCAATTGTCTGCTGTTTTACCGTTTTCATTAATTTCACCTCAAAACAAATTTCGATCATATTCATTTTATCATAATTACGGAGCAGTGTAAAGCATTATTTTATTAAAACATCACTCAATATTGATTATATTCTTTCCCCGTTTTTGTAACTAAAGTGCAAAAATAATGCAGATTTGTACATTGACATTTTTTTATTGATAACCTATAATAATATTTGCTTGAAAACATTTGATATAACTTGAAAAGAGATGACCTGAAAATGAACAAAAAACACCTTAATGACCATAAAACAAGTTTCAGGCTTTTTGTATACGTATGGCTCATGTATGCAGTTGTATACATGACGAAAAACTGCTTCTCCGGAGCCATGGCTTCAATCGTTGCCGAAGGGATTATGACCAAATCCCAAACCGGACTTATCACGGCGCTCTTCTACCTTGCATACGCGCCTTTGCAAATCGTCGGCGGACGCCTTGCCGACCGTTGGCGTCCGGATATGCTCATCATAATAGGTCTTCTCGGCGCGGCGACCGCGAACCTAATTATCTATATAAATCAGAATTATTATTTAATGCTCGTTGTATGGACGCTTAACGCTTGTCTCCAATTTGCACTGTGGCCTGCAATATTTAAAATTGTCTCTTCCCAGCTTGCACACGAGCACAGAATCCGCGGAGTGTATTACATAACCTTCGCTTCAACCTTCGGTCTTTGTCTTACGTTTATTTTATCAGCAGTGATGAGAAGATGGCAGGACAATTTCCTTCTTTCCGCAATACTCCTGTTCATTTTCGCAATAGGCTTTCTTATCATTTATCCTCGCGCCGAGAAAAAAATGGTTCCGGATGACGGTATTCCCGCAAAGCCGATACACGGCGATGTTGAGATTGACGAAAACCTCGACACAAGCAGTAAAACTATGTTCAAAAAGTGCGGACTCTATCTGTTCGTTACCGTCACAGTTATCCGAGGTCTTATCGAACTCGGACTTAAGAATATTGCGCCCACGCTGCTTATGGAATCCTATGATGAAATATCACCTGCTATAGGAAATATGCTTAACATAATTATTATTCTTTCCGGCCTTGTTGGTATGTTTACAGCAAAGGCTGTTTACCCGAGGCGGATTCCGGATATCATAAAGGGTATGCGTCTTTTCACGTTTCTGATGCTCCCCATGCTTTTATTCACCATGCTCGTAGGAAAAATCAATGTTGTCTTCATTATCATTTCCCTTTCTCTGACAATAGCAATGGCTGCGGCTTCCGGTCTTTTTGCTCAGTACTATTCGATGAGGTTCGCAAAATACGGAAAGAACGGTGAAGTTGCAGGAATCGTAAATGCAGGTGCCGCACTGGGAATAGTGATTCAGAGCTACGGAATTGCGCTTGTAGCAGATTTGTGGAACTGGACAGTGGTTATGGGACTTCTTGCTGTGCTCTGTGTTATAGCCCTTATTCTTATTGCGATGATTTATCCTAAGTGGAAAAAGTTCACCCGCGAATATGATATATAACGGTATGTGGTCAAAACGCTCTGACTTTTGACCACATCTTTTTTTAATATTGCTTGCCGATTTAACGCAAAAGAGATATTGACCTGAATGGGAATATATGGTAATATTATAACAGTTAGCTGAAGTCAACCGGAAGGATGTGTAAATATGCAGTATCTGATAACCTTTTCTGAAGGAATAGTTTCGTTTATATCGCCGTGCATGCTACCGCTTTTGCCGTTATATGTATCATATTTTTCAAGGCATTCAAATAAAAAAGCAACAGCATTGCTCAATGTTCTGTGTTTTATTGCAGGCTTTACCTCTGTGTTTTGTCTACTCGGTTTTTTCGCAGGAGGAATAGGCGAGCTTCTTCATGAGTTTCACGGCACAATTGATTTGATTTGCGGGATTGTGATAATACTTCTCGGTCTTGATTTTCTCGGAATTATACATCTACCTGTATTCGGAAGCGGTCATTCGTCAAAAGAAATTACCGGAAAATTTTCGGCTTTTGTACTCGGCGTTATGTTTTCAATAAGCCACGCCCCTTGCCTCAGCGCATGGCTCGGAACTGCCCTTGCCACAGCGTCAGCCTCCGGTGCAGTCGGAACGGGAGTGCTTCTCCTGCTTGTATATTCGCTCGGACTTGCGGTTCCGTTCATTATATCCGCGTTTCTGCTCGACCGCCTCGGCGGATTGTTTGAAGCAATAAATAAACATTACAGAAAAATAAACCTCATCTGCGGCATATTGCTCATCCTGCTCGGTCTGCTTATGGCAAGCGGGCTTCTGCATAAGCTTATACATTGATAATATTTGAGAATAAAAACCAAAAATCCCGGTAAATTATGCATTATACTGAAAATATCTGATTTTTGTTATTTGTTTTCCGATTTTTCCGGTTGACTTTAAGTGATTATTGTATTATAATAGTTTAGTCACTAATTGAAACTTAATATTTACCGG
>JAFQGO010000079.1:0-2663 GCA_017398225.1 Oscillospiraceae bacterium
AACCATCATCTCGAAGACTTCTTCGATCGCCATTGTCGGTATCATAAAGCTCCGCTTCATAAAGTTCTTGTTTATCGAGCCAAGACCGAAAACAATCAACCAACACATATCCGTCCATACATCCTCAAAAATCCACAGCGTTTTCGACGTAAAACGCTTTCTCAGCGGTGCAACCCACGTATAACTGAGGTTGAGTATCGGATATGCAGGAATACCAACAATCGTCTGAAGCGATGCCGAGCCGAGAACGTCTATGTAATAGTCCGAACGGCTCTGGCCGATACTGAAGCCGCCGAGGAAGTCGGAAAGTGTGAGTATCAGAAGCGGTTTGTTGTTGAAAATAGCTTTAAATCCGTCCTTGATGCTCGGCTTTTCAACCGACTGCAAAACTCTTTCCTTTGAAACCATATAGAACCATATTGTCATCAAAGCGGAAAGTATGCTCGTTGCCGCGCCCATTCCGATGAAGAGATTCTGCAGCTTCCATTTGACCGTTTTAGTATTGATAAGGTCAATAAAAATACCCATAACCCATTCGGGTATCTGCTCACCCAGGAATCTCGAGAACAGCTTTGCACTCGCAATAAGCCGCACACGTTCTTCCGGGTTTGGCGTTATGGTCGATAGCAAGCCCGTCTGTGAAATGGATATAAACGTACCTGCTGTTTCATTGATAATGCTGAATGCGAAATAGAAAATCAGCTTTGGAAGGAATGTCGTTGACGTGTTCGGGAAGAATATCGGCATAAACCAATAAAGCATACCGAACAATGTAAGCGGCATTTTGAGCCACAAAAGATAAGGTCTGAACTTACCCCATCTTGTTCTTGTGCGGTCAACCATTGCACTGATAAAAGTATCGTTGAAGATATCCCACGCACCGGTAAAAAGTGTTACGACACCTGTGATATTAAAGTCGATTCCGACAACGTCCCAGATGAATCGGTTCTGATATTTACCGATGGAAAAGCTGTCCGCAAAGTCCTGAGCGATATATGCCGCCGTTTCCATTGCGCCGACGTAGCGCCTGCCCTTAGGCAACTGTCGGTGAGCCTTTTCTTCAACCTGAGGCTCTTTTAACTCAGTAGACATACTCCGCCTCCTTTTTATATAAATACATATATATTGTACTTGATAACACGTTTTTAGTCAAGCAATTGCGATATAAAAATTTCGTTAGCCGAATAATGCAATTTGCACTAATTTCAAAAAGCGAACATAAATCTGCCTCCGGGGGCAACATCGCCGTTTTGGTAGAAGTCCATAATATCGCCGTCGGTCTGCATATTGTCGGAAAGCTTGAAATTGAAGTGAATCTCATTTTTTGCTCCGAAGCCGAGAGCTGTTTTAGGTACGGAAACATACATCACATTACCGTCAATTCTGTACTGTGCCGTGCCCGTTGTCTCAAAGCTCCAGCCGCCTGTTGATTTTTCAATTTTCAATGTATCTGCATCGGCTGAATCGCGATTAGTAATGTATTCAAAGCCTTCCCAGTTCGCCGCTTCACCCGAGGAATCGGTATCAAGCAGGATGCGCATCCAGGCTTTGTCGGTGTACGGCGTTATGTCATCCGCTGTTTCAATGCGGAAATATACATTTTTATTATCATAAGTAACCTTGACGTTGCTGAAATCGTTACGCATTGTATGATTTTCGTAATGAAGTCCTACCCAGCCTGCGGCATCGCGGTCGCGTGTACTGCCCGTATAGTGGAAGTATTCGTTGTTCACCCAATTCCACTGGCTGTCCGCACCGTAGATATTTATTGTCTGTCCGCCCTCGGTTTTCATCGGCTCTGTTACGCCCTTGAAACGGCGGATATTCGCGCAAAGCTGATAGTAGTAGTGATCCTTGAGTATGCCTGCGGCAGGCTCAATATCACGGCTGTACTCATCACTGAACTGATCGGGGAAAGCGTTCTCTGTTCCCTGCCATTCCTTCCATCTGCCTGCAATCCACTCGTTCCAGCCTGTAACGAAGATGAAATCAGGGTCACACGCAATGGCATAATCCCACTGCTGCTGGAAATTAAGACCGTAAAGCATAGCGTTTTCTGTTTCGGAGTTAACGGTAACTGTTTCGTTACCCTTTTTAAATGAATACGAGTAGTCTCCATGAGTAAAGCTTCTGCCCTGAACGTTACCTCCCGAATTCATCGCCACGAGCTGACCGTCAGCGGCATTCTGCGCCACAGAAACACACATCTGCTCCGCCCCGCCGAAAAGTGAGGTGCCGAATTTAGTCTGCGGATATGTGCTGCACCAGCCCCATGTATTCTTTGTGATTGAATTGTTTTTATCAAAATAAGTTGCGCTGTTTTTGCGGAAGGTGAAGAAATCTATAATTTCTTTTTCGTATGGGTCGTATTTATCAAGTGCACTCTCGCGCGCCATAATCAGCGGCTTACCGTCCCAAATAAACCAGAGATGCTTGTATCTGCCCTTTGAATAAATATCCTCGTAGAGCTGTCGGAATGAAACAGCGGCATGCTCTTCATCGGAAAACGGAAGAAGGAACGAAATCTGCGGAACGTTTACCCCCTCTTTGATTGCCTCGTCAAATACTCTGAAAAGAGTTTCATAAGCTGGAGCCCAGGTTTCCGAGCCGTTTGTGCAGTCAAAGATGATAACATCAACACCTGCGTCGGCAATCATTTCAGC
>JAFQGO010000080.1:0-5031 GCA_017398225.1 Oscillospiraceae bacterium
AAACCGCGGACGCGTCTGCCGGAAAAATGATTGCCGAGCGGCGCGTAAAACTGCGTGCTGCCTCCGCCGTCAAGATTTATTGCGTTCACGGCACCAAACGACACAAACGCACGGCGAAGCTCCGCCGGAGTTGCGCCTCCGTCATCAGGAAGAAGCGCGATGAAAAGCGTGCTCTCCGACACGCCTATCGCCGTTCTGCCGCGTCGTCCGGAAATTCCGGCAGGAACAGCGGTTTCCTCTTTTCCGTTCCGGACAAGCACGGGGTATGCGCCGATATAATCCGCGGCGCCAACGTTATTCTTATATGAAAAGACTGCCGTTTTATTATCCGGAAAAGCGATGCCATAGCCTTCGGTAAGGCGATGTATCACTCCGCCGCTGACAACATCGCTTGCCGCCTTACGCGTTTTGAAATCAAACAGCTCGGCATTGAAAAGAAAGTCCGGCGCCCGCCCGCGGAGCTTGGTTATCCGTGCGTATGCACTTTTCACTTCCTCGTTCCCGTTTTTCGCGCCAAAGTATCCTATGTGCTCAATGTCATTCATCGGCACGGAATACATTTTCCCGCCTTTAAACACGTTTGATGTCATATGCCGTTATCTCCTATCTGCTTTACAATATTTGCAACATACACTGCCGCCATACCGCAGATTATTCCGCGAAGCATAAACTCCGTGACAACACCGCCGGTATATGCGAAATTAAGAAGCTCGAACCCCACGCCGAGGATAATCGCCGCAAGCGGGATGAATCTGTCGTCAAAAAACTTTGCCTTTTTAAGCGCAAAGCACACGCCGTAAACCGCGGCAATAACTATGTACAAATCCGCTGTCACAAGCGACAAAAAGGTTTCGCTTATCATACTTTCCGTCATATCTCTTCACCTCCGTATACGTCAATTATATCAACCGCACGTGACTTTGCGGCGGCAATAAGCGCACTTGTATATTTCTCACGGTACATTTCCGCATTATACAGCTCGCCGTCGTCCATACAAAAATACGATGCAACTCCGTATGGCAGTGCGACTCCGCAGATGGCATAAGACATATCCACATCGTCCTCCATACTCTCCACGGTGAGCGGAGCCTCAAGCTCTTTATCTCCGCGGCTTGCCCTGACAGAGTTTTCATACGGCAACGCCTCACAGATGAGCAGGTTCAGTATCTCCGTGAATTTATCGTAAAACATTTTGTCCTCGCCCTCGTTTTCAAGCATGATCGCAAGGGTTCTTTTATATATATCATATGCTTTCATTTTAAATAAATCTCCTCCCTATACACAAAATGCGGGGCAGAGATGTCCCCCGCTCCGCACTTGACGTGTCTTATTCTATCTTGCCTTCCGCAACCTCAGACGGAAATGCACCGTCTTTATACGCATACGCACGAACAACCGTGCCGTCCGCAACGTTCCAGACCTCTGTTCCGATTTTTGCCGTGGCAGAATATCTCGGGTCCGACCCGTCGATCGTATACTTAACTGTAGCACCGGCGGTTTCGCAGTTGATCACTCCATCCGGCAACACTTCAGGTGTTGCACAGATTACGCCTGCTCCGCTTGCAGTGTTTACATCGACGTAAACGCCGTTGCACTTTGCACCAAAAACGAAAAGGTCGTAATACTGTCTTCCTTCGAGAAGAGAACCTGAAATTCCCGGCGGGTCCTTGTGGTACTTCGTGTCATTGAGCTTTACGGGCGCACATGCCGCGCGCTTGTGAACAATGATGAAGTTTACGTTCTGCGGCCAGCGCGAATGCGGAACCTTTACGACGCGCATATTGTCATACGTGCCCACCTGTCCCTTTGTAAGAGATTTTTCCATAAGCCTGTCACAGCCGTGGAACTCCTCGGAAAGACGAAGCTTCGCATACACTTCACTCGGAACAAAGAGCGTTCTGTCATATGCCGGAACCTCGCTGTCATCCATAAATGTAGTACCCGCTGTTATGCGTTCACATACATTGGATTTTGAGATTGCTGTGGAGTTTCCGACAATCTTTCCCGCAAGCTTTGAAAGACGCTCAAAGCTGTATTTGTCCATAAGCGGAATTGCCTGCTCTGCCATCTGAAGCTTAAGCATCTTTCCGGCTTCCTTGATTCCGTTCTGGTCTGCGTTGTTCCCTTTATCGATTGTAAGCGTAAAGCTCTTGTCCTGAGAAAGCGTGAGCTCCTGAACAATGTCTTCCATTTCTTTTGGTGTGCCGTAACGGTTGGTTCCCGTGCGTGAATAATCCGACATCGGAACGGTAATGGGTGTTGAAATCCTTACCGTCTTAACTCCGGAAAAGCTGTAGGTGTTGTCAAGGCAATTGCCAAGAAGGCTGTCCTTAACATACTGAGTCTGAATTTCTTTATCGTATTTTGCGTGTAAATTAATTGCTGACATAATTTTAATTTTCCTTTCTTTTTAATGATTGTTTTTTAAACTGAATAAAATCCTGCGAGGAAATCATCAAGCTCGCTTTCTGTGTTTTCTTCCACAACTGCGCCTATAGAACGTTTTCTTGCCGTAGACGTGCTCCGAATCATTTCAAGCTCCCGCTCCTTTTCCTCAAGCAGCTTCTGCTGGTATGCCTCAAGCGGTGTCATACCTCCGTTCACAGCATCTCCGAGCTGCTCAAACGCATCGTTTCTTGAAAGCGCCGGATAGGCACGGAACAAGCTTCCCCACGGTCCTGAAAAACCTGTATCGCGGCTCAGTCTTTCGACCTGTGCAAGTGCACGTGAGCGTGCGTTTTCAATTTCTTCGGCATCAGCTTCCGGGCTTGCCGGTTCTTCCTCTGTTTCATTTTGGGTTTCAGACACCGCCTCGCTCTTCTCCTCTTCGGCGATTTCTGCGGTATCGTTTATTTCGGTTTCATCGTCATCGAAAAGCTTTTCCGGTAACGTGAGTTCCTGTTCTTGTGTATTATTGCTTTCTTCAAACATAATCACAACTCCTTTATATATTTTCCCACCTTCTTTCCGTGCCGGCATCCCCCGCGGCTTCCTGCCGCCCTCCGTGAGGCCGCCTGTCTTTTGCGCGCATTAAAGCGGCGGACTTCTCATTCCGGCATTTTTCCGCCGGCACCGTTTTGGGTGTTTCTCCGGAATTCTTCCGCAGGCGTGCGCTCCTGCGGTCAAATCCGGAGCCGTTACCCGGTCTTGCCGGATAACGAAAAGTATTATATCACTAAAATTATTTTTTGTGGTGCCAAGTTTCTGCCAAATTTCCGCCAAATTTCTGCCAAATTTTTTTCAAAAAAAGCTTGACATTCGCACAAAGTTGTATTATAATAATTAAGCTCGACTGTTCGAGTTGATATTTGGCGGCGTAGCTCAGTTGGCTAGAGCATTCGGTTCATACCCGAACGGTCACTGGTTCAAGTCCAGCCGCCGCTACCATAGCGGGACTCAGGTCTCCCCTGTCCCGCTCAAAAACGGCCCGTTGGTCAAGCGGTTAAGACACCGCCCTTTCACGGCGGTAACAGGAGTTCGATTCTCCTACGGGTCACCATAGCAAACAGATAAGAAAATGAAACCAATGCGCTTTAGCTTTTGTTTTATTTTCTTATTTTTGCTATATAGGATTTTTATGTGAAAGGAGGCTTCTGCATATGATTCAATTTATCGCGTTTTCCGATATGCTGTGCCCGTATGATGCTTCAGCTGCGGAAAATATCCCCCCTGCCTTTGAAGCAAAAATAAAATCCATATGCGGAGCTGCCTCTAATTGCAGATTTATCGCAACGCTCGGTAATACCGTTGACGGCAAAGCCGATGCCGAAAAAAGCGCCTGCCTTTTAAATAATATTCTCAATGCATTTGACCGCACCGCTTCGATTCATGCGCTCAGAGGCGTATGTGAGAGTGTTATCCCGAAGGATGAGTTTATGCGCATTGCGGAATACACTATGCGTTATCGCGCATTTGATGTTTCAGACTACCGCTGCATTTTCCTTGATGCCATGAGCGATGATAACGGCGGCTTTTATATTGATGATGAACAATTCGGGTGGATATCCCGTCTTCTCGGCAAATCGCACCGTCCGGCAATTATCTTCACCACTATTCCTCTTGCTGTATCTCCGGAGGAATCTTCCGTTCAGACGATAAAAAACGCCGATGAGCTTTGTTCACTTATTGAAAAAAGCAACAAAGTTGCCCTTGTTGTTCAGGGAGCCGGTTCATCCCCTACCCACTTTATTTCTCACGGCGTTCCGTACATAACCCTTTCGGCTATGTCCGCAGCTGATGATGTTTCGTTCTCTTTGATTTCTGTTTCATCAAAAGGTGTAAGCGTAAACGGATTCAGTGCGCAGGAAAGCTATGAAATTTCCAATGTTTTCACCCGAAATAAAGAATCTTTCTGGGAAAAGGTAAAATATTTTTTCAAAAAACACTGATAACAATGAAGCAACATCCCTTCCGCTGCGCGGAAGGGATGTTGCTTCATTATGTTCGCCTTATAATGTTACGCCGTCTTTGAATATCGCAATATCGCGGATATCCTGTTTTTCTGTGGCGGTTTTCTCTCCGCCTGCAACAGCAAGAATATAGCTGAAAAACTCCTCTGCCGTTGCTTTCATATCAAACCCGTTTGTGACGAGCACACCGGCGTCAAAATCTATCCAAGCACGCTTTTTATCATACAATGCAGTGTTTGTGGATATCTTAACTGTAGGCACGGGACAGCCAAACGGCGTTCCGCGTCCGGTTGTGAAAAGGACAATATGCGCACCCGATACTGCAAGCGCAGTAGATGCAACAAGGTCATTTCCCGGAGCGGTGAGAAGATTAAGCCCTTTCACCAAGACGGGCTCACCGTAGTCAAGAACTCCGCAGACCTCACCAAGGCCTCCCTTTTGTGTGCAGCCGAGAGCCTTATCCTCAAGCGTTGTTATTCCGCCCGCCTTGTTTCCGGGTGACGGGTTTTCATCTATCTTTTCGCCGTACCGCATATAGTAGCCTTTGAAATCGTTTATCATCTTCACCGTTTTTTCAAAAAGCCCGCGGTTGCGGCATCGGTTCATAAGGATCGTCTCCGCA
>JAFQGO010000081.1:0-6386 GCA_017398225.1 Oscillospiraceae bacterium
ATTGGCTTTTTACCAATGTTGTTTATACCGAATGTTTGTGCATTTTCGATTGCACTACCCGTCGCGGTAGTTAATTTGTTTTTGAATATACTGCCGACGTTAGTATTGCGATATAATATACCTAAACTTCAAATGATTTTAAAAAGAATGAACAGGAAATCAAAAGCCATAGTTTAATATCATAAAAGGCAAATTTTCTCAATCTTCCTCATCAGCATATTCTCGGCAGAAGCGCGCCGGTGAGCTTTGCGGCAATGCGCGTTCCAAGCTCGCCGTGTACAAGCACGCGTCCGGGGCGCGATGCCGTTACCTCACCGATTATTGCGGCATTTCTTCCCTCTTCGGTGCTTCGCATAATCGAAAGTGCCTCATCTGCACACTCAGAAGATACAACGCACAAAAGCTTGCCCTCACACGCGCAGTAAAGCGGGTCAAGACCGAGAATCTCGCACGCCGCCGAAACATCATCGCGCACGGGAATATCGCGCTCGTAAAGCTCTATTGTGAGACCGGTTCCCTCCACAAACTCACAAAGCGTTGTAGCAACACCGCCGCGGGTGGGGTCACGCAAGACGCGAAGGCTTTCTCCCAACGGATAAAGCTTCTGCGAAAGCGCAGCAAGAGGAGTGCAGTCAGACAAAATCTCGCTTTCCACAAGGCTTTTCTCGCGCGCAAGCATTACCGCCGCGCCGTGATCCCCCGCAGTGCCGGAAATGATAAGCTTGTCCCCCTCACGGATATTCTTCGGCGAAAGATTGTTATGAGCGAGAAAGCCTATTCCCGCTGTGTTTATATATATACCGTCACCGCGTCCGCGCTCGACAACCTTTGTGTCACCCGTAACGACAGAAACACCCGCCTTTTCGGCGGTTTTTTTAATTGAAAGAATGATTTTTTCGAGATCTCCAGTTGCAAAGCCTTCTTCAATGATAAACGAAAGGCTTAAGTATTTCGGAATACCTCCCGACATTGCAACATCGTTTACGGTGCCGCAAACGGAGAGCTTTCCGATATCCCCGCCCGGAAAAAAGCATGGAGATACAACAAAGCTGTCGGTAGAAAAAACAAGCTTTTCCGCGCCTTGAAGCACTGCTCCGTCGCCAAGCGCGGAAAGCGCGCTGTTACTTAAATTTTTTACGATAAGATTATCTATAAGCTCGGAGGTTTTTTTCCCTCCGCTACCGTAATCAAGAGTTATTATTTCGTCCATGGTTTTCGCTCCGTTTCTTTTGATTATGAGATTCTTCGGCAAGCCTCAGAATATGTGTGAAGCAAACCTTCTTTTTTTCATGTGTTACATATATTTGTACATTGCGGCGCACGCACCCTCTCCCGATACCATACACGGGCCGACCGGGTTTTCCGGTGTACACGCCTTTCCGAACATCGGGCACTCATGCGGCGAAAGCCGCCCGCAGATAACATCTCCGCACCTGCACGCGCCTGTGTCCTCTGTGTTTTTATAAGTAATTGCAAATTTGCGCTCGGCATCAAAGTCAGAATACTCTTCGCGTAAGCACAGCCCGCTCATCGGAATCTCACCAAGCCCGCGCCAGATGTCTGTTCGCGGCATGAGATATTTTTCCATAATTTTTCGTGCAAGCGGGTTTCCCTCTGCCCTGACGGCATTTGGATATGCATTTTCAAGGCGCGCCTTGCCGCTCTTTATCTGCAAAAGCAAGCGGTAAACCGCGTCGAGAATCTCACGCGGCTCAAAGCCGCCGACAACGCACGGTATGTTATATTCCTCTGCAAGGAATGAAAACGCATTCGCGCCGATAACCGTTGCAACGTGCCCGGGGCAAAGAAATCCGGAAACGGCAAAATCCTCTTGTGCGATAAGTGCACGAAGAGCAGGCTCTACGGTTTTCAGCATAGACAGCACGGAAAAGTTCGTTATTCCCCCGTCCTTTGCGGCGCCGATTGCCGCAGCGGTTCCCGGTGCCGTTGTTTCAAAACCCGCACCGAGGAAAACAACCTCATCCCCCTTATTCTTTTCCGCAAGAGCCACAGCATCCAGCGGTGAATACACCACTTCTACGCGTGCACCAAGTGCACGTACACTCGCAAGGCTTTTGCCGTGAACGCTTCCGGGAACCTTTATCATATCTCCGTAGGTTGCAATTATCACATCCGAACGCATTGCAAGTGCGAGAATTTCATCAATCCCGCCTGACGGCGTAACGCATACGGGACACCCCGGCCCAGAGAGAAGCTTTACGTTTTCGGGAAGAGAGGAACGAAGACCGGATTTTGCAATTGCCATTGTGTGTGTTCCGCAAACCTCCATAAGGTTGAGCTGCGGTAATTCCATCCGGGAGATTTCGGAGAGGATTTCTGTCGGATTAAAGTTTTCCAAGCTCATTTTCTACCTCCTCGGCAGCGCGGATGCTCTTCTGCGCCTGCTCTGCGCCAAGACGCTCTATCGCAAACCCGGCGTGGACAATTACATATTCTCCAAGCTTTGGATTTTCTATAAAATCAAGACGGATTTTTCTCCGCACGCCGCTTCTCTCTCCCACGGCTTCGTTTCCGTTGATTTCTGTTATTTTAAGCGGTATTGCAAGACACATTTTAAAATTACCTCTTCTTTATTTTACTTTTATCGGGAATGCGCGGCAACAAGTGCCTGACCAAGGCTTATTCCCTCGTCATTTGCCGCCACGCGGTGATGCACAAGAACCTTAAAGCCTGCTTCTTCAAGTGCCGGATGAAGCCTTTCCAGCAAATACATATTCTGGAATGTTCCGCCGGAGAGCGCAACGGTTCGCAAGCCTGTATCTGACGCAATTTTTTCTGACATTTCCACGGCAAAAGAAACAAGCGTATTCATAAACGCCGCACATATTTTGCCGATATCGCGCACGTTTTCTTTATCGCGCACAATCCCGCAAATCATTTCGCGCCAGTCAAAAACATACATTCCGTCTTTTTCTGTTATTTCATACGGGTAATCCCCGCGCTCATTCTCATCTGCCATTGCTTCAAAAAGCGTTGCCGCCTGACCTTCGTAAGAAACCCGCTCCCGTATACCGAGAATTGCAGCAATTCCGTCAAAAAGCCGCCCCATGCTTGTCACTGCGGGACAGTTTATGCCGCTTTGGAGTATTCTTTCTGCAACGGCGTCATCACACTCAAGCCCGGCATCGAGCATAAGTGATGCGGCGATGCGTGAAATTTCTTTTGATGCCCGGTCGCCCCCCGGAAGCTTTATCGGACGGATGCTTCCGAGCCGCCGGAAACCCGAAAAAGAGCCGGCCAGAAACTCCGCTCCCCATATTTTTCCGTCGGTGCCATATCCCGTGCCGTCCCAGATGATACCGATGCACTCGCCGTCAAACCCGTTATCCGCCATACAGGCGCACATATGTGCGTGGTGGTGTTGCACCCGCACAAGCGGAATTTTTTGCTTTTCCGCACGCTCTTGTGCATACGCCGATGACATATAATCAGGATGCATATCGCACGCTAAAACGCTTGGTTTTGTATCAAATATATTCTCAAAATGCGCTGTTTGTTCTTCAAAATCCTCTAATGTTTCAAGATTTTTAAGGTCACCGATATGACGTGACGGAAACGCATGATGTCCGCGCGTAAGCGTAAACGATGCCTTCTGCTCTGCCCCGCACGCAAGAACAGGTACAATCTCCCTTGTAAGCGTTACCGGATACGGTACATATCCGCGGCTTCGTCGTGCAAAATACGGCTCTTTATCATACACCCACATAAGCGAATCATCACAGCGTGTGTGAATCTCGCGGTTGTGCAAAAGAAAGAAATCCGCAATGCCGGAAAGAGCTTTCAGTGCAACATCATCCTTATATACAATCGGAAAATCAGAAATGTTGGCGCTTGTCATTACAACGCAGGAAAGCTCATCCTCAAGCAAAAGATAATGCATCGGAGTGTACGGAAGCATAATGCCAAGATATGAATTTTCGCTTATATGCAAAAATGAACTCTTTTCTCTCTTTTTAAGAAGGACAATCGGCCGCTGTGGCGAGGTGAGAAGGCTTTTCTCTTCCTCTGAAAGCTCAACAAACCATTCCGCCGTTCCAACATCACGGCACATTATGGCAAACGGCTTTTCATCCCGCTTTTTTCTTTCACGCAGACGGTGCACTGTCTCTGCATCATCTGCGCGGCAGGCAAGATGATACCCGCCAAGCCCCTTAACCGCAACAATTTCCCCGCGCAGGATTCTTTCCCGCGCAAGCAGGATTGCATCTCCGGAAAGCTCTTTCCCGTCACTGTCAAGAAGAAAAAGACGAGGTCCGCATACCTCACAGCAATCCGGCTGGGCGTGATAGCGGCGGTTTGCTATATCACCGTATTCCTTTTCACAGTCCCGGCACATTGAAAACGGTGCCATTGTAGTATTTTTGCGGTCATACGGAATATCACGCGTTATGGTAAAGCGCGGACCGCAGTTTGTACAATTGATAAACGGATAGCGATATCTGCGGTCCGACTTATCGTAAAGCTCACGCAGACAATCATCACACACTGCGATATCGGGAGAGATAAGAGTTCTCCGAACTTTTCCCTTCTCGCTCTCCATGATACAGAAACCGGAAAATCCGCAAAGAGTGTCGCTCTTTTTTATATCCACCTTTTCTATAAGCGCAAGAGGCGGGGCGTTGTGCTTTATCTCACTGCAAAAAGAGTCTATATCGTACTCCCATCCCTCAAGTGAAACCTCTGCGCCAAAAGAGGTATTGCATACCGTACCCGAAAGCGAAAGCCCTCGCGCAATTTTATGCACAAACGGACGAAAACCGACGCCCTGAACTATTCCATGTATTCTTATGTCAGCATGAATTTTTTTCACGTTTTTCTCCCGATTTTAAATTTTAACACTGGACAATATTTCAAATATATGATATTATATTTTTGGTCAAAAGTAAATACCAATTTTCATTTTGAGAGGAGTTTTTAACATGAATTTAAAGGGTTCAAAGACAGAGGCAAACCTCTGGGAGGCATTTGCCGGAGAAAGTCAGGCAAGAAATAAGTATACATACTATGCTTCCAAGGCAAAAAAAGAAGGCTATGAGCAGATTTCCGCAATCTTCACGGAAACCGCAAACAACGAAAAAGAGCATGCAAAGCTTTGGTTTAAGCTTCTCCATGACGAAGAAATCCCCGCAACAACCGTAAACCTCAAGGATGCCGCAGACGGCGAAAACTATGAGTGGACGGATATGTATGCGAATATGGCAAAGACCGCAAAGGAAGAGGGCTTTGACAGAATTGCATATCTTTTTGAAGCAGTAGGCAAAATCGAAAAAGAGCATGAAGCAAGATACAGAAAGCTTCTCTCAAATATCGAAACAGGTGCCGTCTTCTCCCGCGAGGGTGACGTTGTCTGGCAGTGCTCCAACTGCGGTCACATTCACGTTGGCAACGGTGCTCCCCAGCTTTGCCCTGTTTGCGCTCATCCGCAGGCATATTTCGAGCTTTTAAAAACAAATTATTAATTTAATTCACTTTTGATTACAAAGCCGTCGGAGTTTTCTCCGGCGGTGATTTTTATTTAAAGCGCGGAAAATGGCGGTTTTTGGCTATTAAAAAAATTGTAAACAATTCTGAAAAGGGTTGACATAAAACAAAAAGTACGCTATAATGTAATTACTTTGTAACCGGTTTGTAACCGATATCTTTATGTTCAAAAGGAGTGAGATGCTTGGAAAGAGATGCACAGCAAAGCTTTGACGCCGTGATCTGTGACAGCCCGGCTGTACCGTCACTTTCATCGGATAAAAACAAAATAGCTGATTTTATTTTCGGCATTCTCGCCGTTTTATATGAAGCGTTTTCCTTTGCTTGTTCAAAGGTTGTCCACGCTTCCGTCATTTTCTGGACGTTCTTTCTCTCACGCGTTCTCTCCCCCTCCTCTGTTTATGCCGTGGCGGCGATAAGCGCAGCATCTTCTTTTCTCAGTGAAGCGCGGATTAAGCTTCACTGTCTTTCTCACCGCGCAACTGTTTGGCTTTCTCAGTTTCGTGCAAACCGTTTTGCCCTTGTTTCTGTTGTTCTCGCGGTAACGTTTCTTCTTATTGCATCCACGCTTTACAGCGTTGGTGTTAAGATTACCGTTGACGGCAAGGAACTCGGCTATGTTTATAATCGTGATGAATACAACGAGGCTCTTTCTTTTGTCGAGGCGCGTGCAAGCGAAATATTGGAGCGCCCGTACAGCGTATCCTCAAATGTGCGTTTTGAACTTGGCATTGTTCCCCGAGAAAAGGTTCTTTCAAAGCAAGCGCTAAGCTCGTTCTTCTTTTCTAACATCAAAGAGGTTTCGGAGCTTTATGCGCTCACTGTTGACGGTGAGGTTATCGGTGCAAGCCGCAACCGTGAAACTCTCCAGAATATGATTGACG
>JAFQGO010000082.1:0-3054 GCA_017398225.1 Oscillospiraceae bacterium
AGCGTGCGTCCATCCGACATTTCTTTATGAATCGCTCTGGAATGCGACTGGGTTTGTGATTCTTCACTTTTATTCAAAGCATAGACGCTTTGACGGAGAGGTTTTCTGGCTGTATGTTCTCTGGTATGGTATCGGTCGTGCAATCATAGAAGGGCTGCGTACCGACAGTTTGTATTTCTTTGGTACCGGCATTCGTACATCTCAGGCTTTGGCACTGATAACGGCAATTGCGGCAGTGATTGTCCTTGTATATAATTATAAAAGAATAAAATCGGAGGTAAAAACAAATGAGTGCAGTAATAATTGACGGAAAGGCAACTTCAAAAAAACTTCGCGGAGAGGTTTATGATAAGGTTAAAAAGCTCGGCGATATGGGAATTAAAGCGGGACTTGCTGTTGTTATCGTCGGTGATGATCCCGCAAGCCGTACATATGTCAACAACAAAAAGAAAGCTTGCGCAGAGTGTGGTATTTACAGCGAAGAATATGCGCTTCCAGCAGAGACAACAGAAGCGGAACTTCTCACTCTTATAGACAAACTTAACAACAAAGAGGATATAAACGGTATTCTCGTTCAGCTTCCTGTGCCAAAGCACATTTCTGAGGATAAAATCATAAATGCAATCCGTCCGGATAAGGATGTAGATGCATTCCATCCGCAGAATGTCGGAAAGATTATGACAGGAGATTTTGATTTTCTACCGTGTACTCCGGCAGGAGTAATGGCTCTTTTTGAAGAATACGGAATTGATGTTGCGGGTAAGCGTGCGGCTGTTATCGGGCGCTCCAACATCGTCGGAAAGCCACAGTCTATGCTCCTTCTTCACAAAAACGCAACCGTTACCATTTGCCATTCAAAGACACGTGATCTTGCAAAAATCCTGCGCGAATCTGATATTATCGTTGCGGCAGTAGGAAGAGCGGGTTTCATTACAGGTGATATGGTTTCCGAAGGTGCTGTCGTTATGGATGTAGGTATAAACAGAAACTCAGAAGGGAAACTCTGCGGTGATGTTGATTTTGCGTCCGTTGAGCCGAAGGCTTCTTTCATCACTCCGGTACCCGGCGGTGTCGGTCCGATGACAATTACAATGCTTATGAAAAACACCTTAAAGGCAGCTTGCATACAAAACGGCGTAAACATCTGACAAATTCGTTGAAATTTTAGATATTTTTGGGTTGACAAACCCCGCTAAAAAGCGTATAATATATTTCGTGGCGTCATAACGCCGCAGTTATGGAGTCTGCTATGCGTATTAATATTAAACAACTTCGCGACGGAAGCTTAACCGAAAAGCAGTTTGAGTTTAAGCTTGATATCTCGGATACAGAGCCGTCTGTTGCCGCTCCGATAACGGTTTCCGGTGAAATCGTTAACCGTGCGGATGTTCTTCTTCTTTCTATGACGGTTGAAGGAAAACGCAATCTTTGTTGTGACAGATGTGCGAAGGAATTTTCCCGCATTACCTCAGTTCCGTTTGAGTCTTGCATTGTAGATCATCTCGACAACGAAGATGAGGAAGATGATTTCATCGTATGTGAGGGAGATGAGCTTGATATTTCCGAGCTTGCTGTGTCTGTGTTTATCCTAGGATTTGAAAGCAAAAACCTTTGTCACGAAGATTGCAAAGGCCTCTGCCAGAAATGCGGGGCAAATCTTAATGAGCAAGCATGCAACTGCAAGGACGAGTCGATTGACCCAAGGCTTGAAATTCTTGCACAGTTGCTTGATGACTGAATAGAATTATCTTTTTATATATTGAAGGAGGTGTCACTCATGGCAGTACCAAAGAGAAAACATTCTAAATCGAGGAGAGACATGAACCGCAGCGCACATTGGAAGCTTTCACTTCCGGGAATCGGCGCTTGCCCGAAGTGCGGAGCAATGAAGCTTTCACACAGAGCTTGCAAGAATTGCGGAACATATAACGGTCGCGAGGTTATCGCTGCTGATTCGGCAAACTAATTTCGCCAAATTCTCAATTCGGTAAAGGGTAGAGGAGGATGGTTCATCCTCCTCTTGTTTTTATATTGTAATTTCAGTACATATTACATAAGCATTTTTTTGAATGGGGAGTGATTTTTTGAGTGCGTACATAAAAGAAGTAGAAACAGGGAGTCCGGCGGAGCGAGCCGGAATCATCGCAGGGGACGAGCTTGTTTCAATAAACGGGCATAATATCCGCGATGTCCTTGACTATAAGTTTTATTCATATGATAAACGCCTGAAAATTGAGCTTGCCCGCAAAAAAGTAAAAGTAAAAAAAGACGAAGGCGAGGATCTCGGTCTTGTCTTTGAAACATATCTTATGGATAAAGCAAAACGATGCGCAAATAATTGTGTGTTCTGTTTTGTTGATCAGATGCCTGAAGGAATGCGTGAAACGCTTTATTTTAAAGACGACGATGCCAGGATGTCTTTCCTTTTGGGAAACTACATCACGCTGACAAACTTATCCGAAGAAGATATAGAGCGTATAATCCGTATGCACATAAGCCCTGTTAATATCTCCGTGCATGCAACAGATCCTGAGGTTCGTAAAAAAATGGTCAGGAATCCGCGTGCGGGAGAGTGTTTTGAAATAATGCGCCGCTTTACAGATGCAGGAATCTCTCTTAACTGTCAAATTGTTGTATGTCCCGGACTTAATGACGGGGAAATTTTGCGTCGCTCTATTTCTGATATGCTTTCTCTCGGTGAGTGTATTGAGAGTATAGCGGTTGTTCCCGTGGGAATAACCAAATATCGCGACGGATTATATCAGCTTACGCCAATGACGGCTCAGAACGCCGAAGAGACTATACGCATCGTTGAAGAAATAGGAGAGAAGACAAAAGCTGAACGGGGAAATCGTGTTGTTTATGCAGCGGATGAGTTATATATAAAGGCGGGAATAAGCCTTCCGCAAGACAGTTATTACGATGGATATCCGCAGCTTGATAACGGCGTAGGGCTTATGACGCTCATGCGAGAAGAATTTTGCGATGCACTTGAGTATACTGATATTCCTGAGCTTGTAGAGCCATTTTGTGTGGCAACAGGTGTTTCTGCCG
>JAFQGO010000083.1:0-5271 GCA_017398225.1 Oscillospiraceae bacterium
CAAGGAACGAATTTCATTGAAAAAGCGACTTGTCGAAACAAGTCGCTTTTTCAATGAAATTTGCCTGCGGCAAGTGAAATAGCTCCGCTATGAAATACACTTCGTGTATGAAATATTGCTACGCAATATGAAGAGGCAAATTTTATTTCACATTTTTATGAAAGAAAATATTTCATAATCCGTCAGGATTATTTCATATCAAACGAAGTGAGATATTTCATTAAAAACTAAACTGCATCATTATTGTTCTGCCTTGCCAACAAAAAATCGCACTTTTGCCTACCGACAAAGGTGCGATTTTTGCTTAATCAATCCAGCGGAACAAGCTTCAGAGCGTTGCCGGAATAAATTTTATCAAGAACACCTGCAGGGAGCTTGTCTGCAATTGAGTTCAAAAATTCCTGATGAATGTTGTCAAAATAGTCACGGCCATAGAGAATGCGGTCCTGAAATTCCGTAAGGAAGCTGATTGCAAATTCAGGATCACGCGAAAGTGCATTGCATCCGCTACCTGCAGAAAGGTCACAGTAAAGATTCGGATATTTGCGAAGCATCTCAATAAGCTTGCCTCCGGGCTGAACTTTTCCCTTTGGGTATGGATTTTTGTCGTAGAGGTCATCACCTGAGATGTGAGACCAGAAGCCGGGAGCATGCCCTAAAAAGACTGTTTCCGGGCATTTTGCAATTGCGCGCTCGAAGGCGTCTATACCGCCGCCGTACCAGTAGTTCGGGCGGGGATAATCGTACGGTCTCTGAAATTCATAATCAATATGAACCAAAACGGGAAGCCCGCGCTCTCCGCAGTAACGGTACATACGGATTGCGTCGGGATTGTCAAGCATCATACGTACCTTAAGCTCACCGTAAATTTTCACATCATACATATCAACAGCGGCATTGAGACGGTCGATAGCATCCGGCCGGCGCGGATCCGGAGCATAGCCGAGAACAAAACGTTCCGGTGCGCGCTCCTTATAGCTTAAGCACCGCTCAAACGGAATCGGTCCCCACGGACTGTAGGTTATGGGTGTGCGCTTGTTGTATGCCGGGTCATACTCGTCTATGGGTGCTTCCCACGATAGCAGCCATGTGACGTCGATATTGTTTTTGTCCATATTTGCAAGGTATTTGTCAAGGTCATGTCCGCACCAGTCGGGGTGGTTGTGATCATCTATTATCATTTTAAAGATCCTCCATTCAAACACAAGTTGCTTAAATTGTATCACAACGGGTGAAAATCCACAAGAAATGAAGTGACAAATGATAAAAAAAGACATAAAAAAACGGAAAAAGACATATATAAATCCAAAATTCTATTTATAAAATATCTTCTTCAAATCGTCCGGAAGCTCGCAGGTGATATCCGCTTCCCCCTGCCCGAACGGCAGGCGCATATGCAGGCGATGAGAATGCAGAGCGCATCTTCCTGAAAGCCCGGGGTGTTCCTTCCCGTACAAAAAGTCACCGACAAGCGGGCATCCGATATGCGCCATATGCACTCTTATCTGATGCGTTCTTCCGGTCATCGGCATAACGCGGATAAGGCTCATTTCTCCGCGCGTTTCGAGAAGTTCATATTTGGTGAGCGCATAATCTCCGTCAGCACGTACTTCTCTTTCGATAACCGAGCCGTCGCGGCGTCCTATCGGCGCACATATTTCACCGCTGACTTCCGGAGGTCTGCCTTCAACCACCGCAAGATATTCGCGGTAGAACTCACCGCTGTGCAGGAGACGTGTGGCGAAGGTGTGAGAATACGCATTTTTTGCGACTGCCATAACGCCGGAAACACCGCGGTCAAGTCTGTTTATCGGTCTGAAAACAAACTTTTCCCCGCGGCTTGTGTAATACCACATAACGATATTTCCGAGAGAAGTGGAAAAATGGCCGTGAGACGGATGTACCGCAAGTGTTGCCGGCTTGTTGAGGATAAGAATATCTTCATTTTCAAAAAGGATATCAAGCTCGCCTTCCGTCGGCACAACGCTGTCCGAGCCGCGCTCCTCGGGTTCAATTATTACCTCAATTATGTCACCCGTATGCGCAATATCAATGGTATACACGCTTTTACCGTTTAAAAGTATTCCGTTTTCAATGCGCTTCATTCGTCGAAGAAGCATTTCAGAAACGCCAAAACGACGTTTGAGAATCTCGGAAAGCTTTTTACCGTCGTCTTTCTCATCCGCAATATGGCAGAGCTTACGGTTCATTGAAGCGGCTCCCTTCACGTCTTAAAAATGCACCAACCGGGGTTTTGCACGGAAGCTTCACCTTAACTCTGATTTTCGCCTGACCGGCAGATTCTATTTCCTTGCCGTCAAGAGTCAGCATTTTTTCAAAAACCACCTTCTGCGGCTGGGCTTTTGGCTGCATAAGCTCATATTCAACTCCGCGGACAAACTTATTCTTTTGTTCGATTACAGCATTTCCTTCGTCATCACATTCTATAACCGTTGCGACAACATCCCATGTCCGGATATAGTTTGAAGTTTCGGCTCTCTGAATATTCTTCTCACCAAAATAGAATCCCGTACAATACTGACGGTGGCTGACCTTGTCCGCTTCAACGGTCCAGAAGCCGTCGCGCTGCCAGGTGTCAGGGTTTTTTACATATTCATCAATCGCAAGTCTGTATGCATTCGTTACAGCAGCACAATAATATGAAGATTTCACTCTGCCTTCAATTTTGAAGCTGTCTATTCCTGCCTGCATAAGCTCCGGAATGTATTCTATCATACACATATCCTTTGAATTGAAGATATGTGTGCTCTTGCCATCCTCTTCAACCGGGAAATACTCGCCCGGGCGCTTTTCCTCCATAAGGGCGTAGCTCCAACGGCAGGGCTGGGCACAGTTTCCGCGGTTTGCAGACCGTCCTGTAAGATAGTCCGAAAGCATACATCTGCCGGAATACGCCATACACATTGCGCCGTGAACAAACGTTTCGATTGCGAGGTTCTTGTTTTTGTGCTCCATTATCTCGCATATTTCAGAAAGGCTTGCTTCTCGTGCAAGACATACGCGGGAAGCGCCCATCTCATACCATGCGTTTGCCGCCTCGGTGTTGAGCACGCTTGCCTGAGTGCTTATATGTATTTCGGCGCGCGGCGCCCATTTTTGCGCAAGGCGCATACATCCGAGGTCCGCGACAATAATTCCGTCAACACCTATTCCGCCAAGCATTTCGAGATATGCGGGAAGTGCCGATATATCATGATTGCGCATTATGGTATTGCAGGTTACATATACCTTCACTCCGCTCTGATGCGCAAGCTTTACTGCCGTTTCCATTTCCTCAGCGGTAAAATTATCCGATGCTGTGCGCATACCGAACATTTCGCCGGCAAGATACACTGCATCCGCACCGTATAAAATCGCGGCACGAAGCTTTTCCATATCCCCTGCAGGGGATAAAATTTCAGGTTTTTTCATAAATCTATTCATATCCTTACGGGTTTAATTTCGGAGTTTTCAGATGCTCCTCATATGTTTTAGAAAATTTGTGTGTTCCGTCTTCCTGTAATGCGAAGAAAAGATAGTCTGTATCATTCGGATAAAGGGATGCTTCTATCGCATCAAGTCCGGGGTTTGATATCGGTCCCGGCGGAAGACCTTTGTATTTGTATGTGTTATACTTATTGTCAATCTTCGTGTCTGCGATGCTTATTACCGCTTTGCGCTTGCCGAGAACGTACTGTACCGTCGCGCATGACTCGAGATACGGATACGTTTTATTTTTCAAGCGGTTGTGGAAAACCGAGGATATGTTTTCTCTGTCCTTTGCAGTTGCTTCGCGTTCAACAATTGATGCAAATGTAACGAGCTCATGCAGGCTCATTCCCAGCTCACGTGTGCGTTCCTTCATTTCATCGTTGAATTTCACGTTGAAGTTATCAAGGAATTTTTTAATAACGCGTGACGGATCATCATTCTTATAAAACTCATACGTATCGGGGAACATATAGCCCTCAAGCCGGTTTGATTTGCCGAGAGGAAGGTCCTCTAAAAATGCGTAGTTAAAGTCTGTGTTTGCAACCGCATCTTCAAATGCGTCACGGTCACACACACCTTTTTCTGCAAGAAGCTCTGCGATCTGCGACACCTCGTATCCCTCGGGAACGGTTACCTTAACGGTATTAAGTGCGCCCTTTTTGCTCGTAAGCCTTCTCAGCATCGCGCGGTAGTCCATATTTGAGTTTATCTTATACTCACCCGGCGGATATGTTGCTCCGCGCTTGGTTACAGACGCAAACATCGAAAAAAGCATTTTGTGGTCAATAACATCGCTCTTTTTGAGTATTTTGGCAACATCACCGTGGCTTGCGCCCTCGGGAATTTCAACAATCACTTCATAATCCGGTCTTGCAAGTGCAAGAAGCTCATTGACCGACATTATTATCCATGCAGAAAGAAGCATGGATACTCCAAGCACAAAAGCTATGTAGATATACGAAAACGGGGTCTTTTTTTTACGTCTTTTTGCAGTCATACCGTATCACCTTACCTTTGTATTTTTATAATGCGACTCTCACTCACGATAATATCAACCTTTTCATCGTGTGGTTCTGTCGGCACGGTTTCGTGGAGAGTCGCTTCTCTGCAAAACGCAATTTTTTTCGCCTTTTTTGTGCGGCTGAAAAAACGGTCATAGTACCCGGCACCGCGACCGAGACGCGTTCCGTCAAGCCCGAACGCCACACCGGGAACAATAATTATATCAAGATCTTCCGGAACAGCTTTTTCGCCGCACTCCCGGGGTTCCGGTATTCCGTAACGCCCCGGTTGCAGGGAAGCAAGAGACGGAATGTACACTGCATCCATTTCTCCGTTTCCCTGACAAAGCGGAACGTATACACGCTTGCCTGCAGAAATAAGCTTTTCAATCAGCGCATCCGTTCTTACCTCGCACCCGATACCGACATATACGAAAACGTTTTTTGCCGATTTCCATTCGGACATAGACAGCGCATTTTCATATATTGCCGCATCCTCGGAAAGTCTTTTATCCTCCGGGATTTTTGACAGAAGATCGCGCATAAGAGAGCGCATTTCGCTCTTATTCATAGCATATTGCATCCCGCACACGTGCCGCTTCTTTCTCACCGCAGAGTGTGCGCAGTATTTCAAACGCAAAATCATATGCATCGCCTGCTGCACGTCCGGTTATAATTCCGTCACAGCTTGCAACCCCGCAACCGTTGCGGAAATCAGCTTTTTCAAGTTCCGTGCTGCAAGACGGATAACATACAGCTGTTTTTCCGTCAAGAATTC